>JBAPVZ010000578.1:0-3412 GCA_049283435.1 Candidatus Dormiibacterota bacterium | reverse complement strand
GGGCAGGTTCGGCCGGGCGGCTGGTTCGCGTTCCAGGTCCCGGGGAACTTCGGGGCTCCGAGCCACGTGCTGCTGCGCGAGGTGTGCCGGCTCGCCCCCTGGCGGGATGCCGTCGGCGACATCCCGCGACCGGACCCGGTCGCCGAGCCGGCCGACTACCTGCGCGATCTCGTCGCGCTGGGCTGCGCGGTCGACGCCTGGGAGACGACGTACCTGCACCTGCTGCAGGGTGAGAACGCCGTCCTCGAGTGGGTCAAGGGCAGCGCGCTGCGTCCGGTGCTCGCCGCGCTCGACCCGCCGCGGCAGCAGGCGCTGCTGGAGGCCTACGGCGCCCGGCTGCGCACGGCTTACCCGGCCGGCCCGGAGGGCACCATGCTGCCTTTCCGCCGCCTCTTCGTCGTCGCCCGCCGACCCTGAGCGACGACCGGACCGGCGCCTACTCGGTGTGCTGCACCAGGTGCTCTGCCCACCGGCGCACCTCGAATGCGCGAGCCAGGGCCTGCTCGCGGTCGAGGTGGCGCGGCGGCTGGGGCCAGCCCGGCTGCTCGTTGGCGCCGGCGTAGCAGCCAAGCTCGTCCAGCGCCCCGACGTCGAACTCGTGGTCGGCGACGCCGGTCAGCTCCAGCAGGCGGACCAGGTCGTGGGTCGCGGGGGGCAGGTGGCCGGTCGTCGCGATCACGGCCTTGAGCGACTTTTCAGCCGCCTGCTCGACGCGCGCGCCGAAGGCGTCGTCCGCCACCGAGGATTCGCGGAACGCGAGTCGCGCGAGCGCCAGGTCCTGGTTCGCGAGGTGGAGCCAGCTGTCAGCGAGAACCCGCCATCCGCTGCTCAATCCATCAGCCTCGCGCCCCGCTCGGGATGTTCCTTCAGCGCTTCCCGCACCGGGTTGCCGGGCAGGTGGGCGAGCCGCCGCGCCTCCCGCTCCGAGTAGATCAGCAGCTCGACCGGGACCGGGAGGTCCCGGACCAGCCGTCGCAGCTCGAGCCAGCTGCGCAGATTGAGGAACACGCCCGGCAGCACGACGACGACCCGGGGATCGCCGCTGCCGGCGATCGGGGACGGCAGCACGGCCAGCGGGGGCGGTTCGCCGAAGGCCTGGATGCGCTCCAGGACCGCCTCCAGCGACATCGTCGCGGCCGACCGTAAGCGGTAGACCTTCGTGCGGCCGAGCGTCGTCGACTCGAGCAGGCCGAGGCCCTCCAGATGGACGAGGCAGCGCGCCGTCGCCCCCGAGTCGGCGTCGAGTGCGGCCGCCAACTGCCGGCCGTGCATCGGCCCCCGGCGTCGCACCATGTCGAGCAGGCGCCGCTCCAAGGGCGTCATGTGTACCGCGATCAACCCAGCGGACTCTAGCAGCATGTGCTGCGCCGCGCCGACTTTTTCTCGGCTGGCGACCCGACGGGAGCGGGAGCCGTCAGCCGAGGAACGGATACCGGTAGTCGGTCGGCGGCACGAACAGCTCCTTGATCGCACGCGGGCTGACCCAGCGGGTCAGGTTCCACAGGGAGCCCGCCTTGTCGTTCGTGCCGGAGGCGCGCGCGCCGCCGAACGGCTGCTGGCCGACGACGGCGCCGGTCGGCTTGTCGTTGACGTAGAAGTTGCCCGCCGCGTACCGCAGCCGGTCGGCAGCCAGCTCGATCGCCGCCCGCTCGCGTGCGAACACGGCCCCGGTCAGGCCGTACGGCGTGCTCTCGTCGACGAGATCGAGCGTCGGGCCGTACTCGCGCTCGGGGTAGACGTAGGCGGTGACGATCGGTCCGAACAGCTCCTCGCGCATCAGCCGCGCGCGAGGATCGTCGGTCAGGATCACGGTCGGCTCGACGAACCAGCCGACCTCGTCGCTGGTGCCGCCGCCGGCCACGACCTCCAGGCCCGGCGTCGTGTGCGCCTCCGCGATCGCCTCGCGATGGCGGGTGAACGCGCGTTCGTCGATGACGGCGCCCATGAAGTTCGAGAAGTCGGAGACGTCGCCCATCCGGATCGTCGACACCTCGTCGACCAGGCGCTCGCGCAGCGCCGGCCACAGCGAGTCGGCGATGTAGAGGCGCGAGGGCGCCGAGCACTTCTGGCCCTGGTACTCGAAGGCGCCGCGCAGGATCGCGGTCGCGAGCGAGGGGACGTCGGCCGAGGCGTGGGCAACGATGAAGTCCTTGCCGCCGGTCTCGCCGACCAGCCGCGGGTAGTTGCGGTAGCGGGGGAGGTTCTCCCCGACCTGGCTCCAGATGCCCTGGAACACGGTCGTCGAGCCGGTGAAGTGAATGCCGGCGAGTGCCGGGTCGGCGGTCGCAGCCTGCACGAGCTCGGCGGGCGGTCCCTGCACCAGGTTGACGACACCGTCCGGGAGGCCGGCCGCGCGGAGCAGCTGCAGCAGGTGATGCGCCGAGAGCGACGCGTTCTGCGACGGCTTCCAGACGACGGTGTTCCCGAGCAGGGCCGGGCTGGTCGGCAGGTTGCCGGCGATCGACGTGAAGTTGAACGGCGTGACCGCGAGCACGAATCCCTCGAGCGGGCGGTACTCCATCCGGTTCCAGGTGCCCGGGGAGCTGATCGGCTGCTGCTCCAGGATCTGCGGCACGTAGCTCACGTTGAACCGGAAGAAGTCGCACAGCTCGGCGGCGGCGTCGATCTCCGCCTGGTGCGCCGTCTTCGACTGGCCGAGCATCGTCGCCGCGTTGATGGTGTCGCGCCAGGGACCCGCGAGCAGGTCGGCGGCGCGCAGGAACACGGCCGCCCGCTCCTCCCAGGGCATCGCGGCCCAGGAGCCGTGCGCCCGTCCGGCGGCCTCGATCGCCGACGCCATCTCCGCCGCACCGCCCTGGTGCGCCTGACCGAGTGCGTGATGCCGGTCGTGGGGCATCACGACGGGCTGGGTCCTTCCCGTGCGGACCTCCCGCCCGTCGACGAAGAGCGGGAGGTCCGAGGCCTCGTCGCGCATCGCCCGCAGCCGCGCTTCCAACCGGGCTCGCTCGGGCGTGCCGGGTGCGTACGAGAGGATCGGCTCGTTGGACGGGGTCGGGGGACGGAACGTGGCCTGCGTGCTCACGGGAACCTCCACAATCGCAACCGGGCGGCGGATCGCGCCGACCTCCCAGTCTGACGAGCGAGCGGCCGTCTGTGCGCCGGCGCGCCGATCAGCGGAACGAGGCGGGGTACTTCTTGACGATCGCTGCCGCGAGCTGCTCCCCGAGCGTCGCCGCGCGCGTCCCGGCGGTGTCGGAGGCCTGGGGGGCGGTCTGCCAGTCCTGGGCGCCCTCAGCCTGCGCCTGCGCGCCGAGCGCAGCCCCGTAGGCCTTGCTGGTCGAGTTCGACGACTCCGACTTGATGCCGAGGGTGCCGTGCGCCAGCTGCAGGTAGGAGCCGGGGAAGGTTTGCTGGAGCCCGGCCTGCGGCGCGGTCGTCGGTTGCTTTCCGG
>JBAPVZ010000577.1:0-4803 GCA_049283435.1 Candidatus Dormiibacterota bacterium | reverse complement strand
GCTTGCGCCCCGTCGTGCGTTGCTCGCGGGCCGCGGCGCCGAGCTCCCGCGCGATCCTCCCCGGTATGTGCCCGGTATGCGCAGGGTCAAGTAGTCGTCGAGCTGCTCACGAGCGTCCCTGAGTCTCACGGTAACTCGTCGGGTTACACGGCGCACCCAGGCCACGAACGAGAAAGGGGGCCGCCCAGCTGGGCGGCCCCCTTCACAGTTGTTCGCGGTCGGCTTACACGCTCAGCGTATCGAGGTCGAGCGGCTCCTCTTCGAGGATTCGAGCGGCCTGCTCGCGCTGCTTCTTGTAGTAGTCGAGGCCGGTCCCCGCCGGGATCAGCTTCCCGATGATGACGTTCTCCTTCAGGCCCCGGAGGCGGTCCACCCGGCCGCTGATCGCGGCCTCGGTGAGCACCCGGGTCGTCTCCTGGAAGGAGGCCGCCGACAACCAGGACGCGGTGTTCAACGCCGACTTGATGAGGCCGAGCAGGACCGTGTGCGCGGTCGCCGGCTCACCGCCCTCGGCGAGGATCTCCTTGTTCGCACCCTCGTACTCCCACTGCGAGACGATCTCGCCCGGAAGCAGCGAGGTGTCACCGGCCGAGTCGATGCGAACCTTCCGCATCATCTGCCGGACGATGACCTCGATGTGCTTGTCGTCGATGTCGACGCCCTGGGAGCGGTAGACCTTCTGCACCTCGCTGACGAGGAACGTCTGGACCGCTTCCTTGCCCCGGACCTGCAGGAGGTCCTGTGGGTTGACGGCGCCTTCGGTGATCTGCTCGCCGGCCTCGATGTGGACGGGAGCGCCCCCCCTCGCATCGAGCTCCGGCCGGATGCGGAGGCCCTGCGGGATCGGATACTCGCGGATCTCCTCGTCCTCGCTGCGCACCGACACGTCCTTCTTGGTGACGGTGATCACGCCCGCGTGACGCGTTCGCACCATGCCGTCGCCATCCTTCTCGCGTGCCAGCTGCTGGCCTTCCATGACGTGGTCCCCGGTCTTCACCTGGACTTCCATCGTCCCGTCCAGGGGGTACGAGACCTCGAACTCCTCGCGTGAGACGACGCGCGCGCGCCGCCCGCCGTCGTCGCGAATGATCTCCACGTCGCCGTCGATCTCGGTGATCGTTGCACGGCCCTTCGGAATCCGCGCTTCGAACAGCTCCTCGACGCGGGGCAGACCCTGCGTGATGTCGACCCCGGCGACACCACCCGTGTGGAACGTCCGCATCGTGAGCTGCGTCCCGGGCTCGCCGATCGACTGGGCGGCAATGACGCCGACCGCCTCGCCGACCTCGACGAGCTTGCCGGTCGCCAGGTTGCGCCCGTAGCAGAGCCGGCACACGCCCTCACGGGCCTCGCAGCTCAGCACCGATCGCACCTTGACGGTGCCGACCTCGGCCCCGATCGCCCGCTCGGCGTTGAAGTTGGTGATCGTCTCACCGGCCCGCACGAGGATCTCGCCGTCCTTGGTGACGACGTCCTCCGCCGCGACCCGGCCGCTGATGCGCTCGACGATCGGCTCCGCCTTCGCGCCGCGCGAGTCGACGTGATGCACCCAGATCCCGTTCTGTGTGCCGCAGTCCTCTTCGCGCACGATCACGTCCTGGGCGACGTCGACGAGACGGCGCGTCAGGTAACCCGAGTTCGCCGTCCGCAGCGCGGTGTCGGCGAGACCCTTGCGGGCGCCGTGCGTCGAGATGAAGTACTCGAGCACGTTCAGGCCCTCGGTGAAGTTGGCCCGAATCGGCAGGTCGATGATCCGCCCCGTCGGGTCGGCCATCAGGCCACGCATGCCGGCCAGCTGACGCACCTGCTGGATGTTGCCGCGGGCACCGGAGGTCATCATGATCCAGATCGGATCGAACGCGTCGAACGAACCCTCGGTCGAGGCGGCGACGTCCTCCTGCGCCTTCGTCCAGAGCTCGATCACCTTGCGATAGCGCTCGTCCTCGGTCATCACGCCGCGCCGGTACATGCGCTCGACCTCGTCCACCTCCTTGTCGGTGGCAGCGAGGATCTCGCCCTTCTCCTTCGGGTGCGGCACGTCCATGGCCGAGATCGTGATGCCCGACCGGGTCGCGTAGTTGAACCCGAGCCGCTTGATCTGGTTCACCGTCTCCGCCGTCACGTCCGTCCCATAGAGCCGGAACAGGCTGGAGACCAGGTTGCGCAGCTGCTTACGGTCGAAGTGGAGGTTCTGGAACGCGAGCGGCTTCCTCTCCTCCTCGCCCTCGACCTGCACCGCCTCCCGACCGATCGGGAGGACCTGGTTGAAGATCACGCGGCCGGGTGTCGTCGTGACGAGCTCGGCCGGGCGGGTCGGCCCGTACGGCTGCATGCGCACGCGGACCCATTCGTGCAGGTGCGCGCTCCCCAGCTCGTGCGCGAGCGCGACCTCGTCAGCCCCCGAGAAGACCTTCAGCTTCTGCAGCGCCTTGCCTTCCGGCTGCGCCTCGCGGACCGCGGTCATCCAGTAGGAGCCGAGCACGATGTCCTGCGACGGCGCCACGACCGGGTGGCCGTCCGCCGCCGAGAGCACGTTCTGCGAGCTCAGCATGAGGTTCTTCGCCTCGGCGATCGCTCCGCTGAACAGGGGCACGTGCACGGCCATCTGGTCACCGTCGAAGTCGGCGTTGAACGCACCGCAGACGAGCGGGTGGATCTGAATCGCCGACCCCTCGACGAGCACCGGCATGAACGCCTGGATGCCGAGACTGTGCAGCGTCGGCGCGCGGTTGAGCAGCACGGGATGGTCGTTGATGACCTCGTCGAGGACGTCCCAGACCTCGCCGCGCGTGCGCTCGACCATCCGCTTGGCCGACTTGATGTTCGTCGTGTAGCCCTTGTTGACGAGCTCCCGCATGACGAACGGCTTGAACAGCTCGAGCGCCATCTTCTTCGGCAGCCCGCACTGGTGCAGGCTCAGGCTCGGCCCGACGACGATGACCGACCGGCCCGAGTAGTCGACGCGCTTGCCGAGCAGGTTCTGGCGGAACCGACCCTGCTTGCCCTTCAGCATGTCGCTGAGCGACTTCAGCTTGCGGTTGCCGGTGCCGGTGATCGCGCGGCCACGCCGGCCGTTGTCGATCAGGGCGTCGACCGCCTCCTGGAGCATCCGCTTCTCGTTGCGCACGATGATCTCGGGCGCGCCGAGCTCGAGCAGCCGCTTCAGGCGGTTGTTGCGGTTGATGACGCGGCGGTAGAGATCGTTCAGGTCGCTCGTTGCGAAGCGTCCACCGTCGAGCTGGACCATCGGCCGCAGCTCCGGCGGGATGACCGGCAGCACCTCGAGGATCATCCAGGTCGGGCTGCCGTCCGACTTCCGGAAGTCCTCCACGACCTTGAGCCGCTTGATCGCCTTCTGCTTGCGCTGCCCGCTCGTCGCCCGGGACTCCTCGCGAAGGCGGTAGTACTCCTGGTCCAGGTCGACGCGCGCGAGCAGCTCACGGATCGCCTCGGCCCCGATGCCGGCGCGGAAGAGGCTGCCGTACCGCTCCTCCAGGTCGCGGTACTGCATGTCGGTCAGCAGCTGCTTGACGTGCAGACCCTCCAGCGCCTCGCGGCCCGTCTGGATGTCCGCCTCGAGCTGCAGCACCTGGGTCTCGAGCCGCGCGCGCTGCTCGTCGGTCTCGACCGAGACCTGCGCCTCCAGCTCGCCCTCGGCCTTCGTGACGCGACCGCGCGCATCGGCCTGGGCGGCCGACATGTTCGCTTCCGAGCCGGCCACGAGCTCCTGCAGCCGGCGCAGGAGCTCCGGCACCAGCTCCTCGGCGAGCGTCTGCCCGCGCTCCACGACGACGACCTCGTCGTCGCCCTCGCCCAGCGTCAGGTTGCGCTTGCTCTTGGCGCCGATCCCGCCGCGGATCTGCGTCTGGATCTCGGCCGCCTGCGACTCCAGCTGCGCGACCGTCGCATCGTGGCCCTGCTGCAGCCGCTGCACCTCGGCCTCGACGTCGGTACGGAGCTCGGCGAGGTCGGACTCGTGCTGTGCGCGCACGCCCTCGGCCCCCGCGTCCAGCTCACCGCGCAGGCGCAGGATCTCGGGATTCGTCTCCGCGCTGAGGCCCTCCATCTCGCGCTCGCGGGCCTCCTCGTCGACGTCCGTGACGATGTAGTTCGCGAAGTAGAGGACCTTCTCCAGGTTGCGCGGCGAGAGATCGAGCAGCAGCCCCATCCGGCTCGGAATGCCCTTGAAGTACCAGACGTGGCTGACCGGCGACGCGAGCTTGATGTGGCCCATGCGCTCGCGCCGGACCTTGCTCCGCGTCACCTCGACGCCGCACTTCTCGCAGATGATGCCCTTGTAGCGGTACCGCTTGTACTTGCCGCAGTGGCATTCCCAGTCCCGCGTGGGACCGAAGATGCGCTCGCAGAAGAGTCCGTCTCGCTCCGGGCGCAGCGTGCGGTAGTTGATCGTCTCCGGCTTCGTGACCTCACCGTGCGACCAGCTGTTGATGGTGTCCGGGGAGGCCAGCGTCAGCCGCAGCGCGTCGAAATTCTCGAGCTTCAGCAATTGTCCCTCAATTGATCTACCCACCCCACGGAACTCTGCAAGCTCCGTTTCGCGGGGGCCCTGGGCTGGGGCGGGCCGGGTGGTTCGCTCCCGGCCCGTGCGCCCTACTCAATGGTCTCCTCACGCTCCTCCCGCTCGAGGCTGATCCCGAGATCCAGGGGCAGCTCCGGCGCGTCTTCCTCCGAGAGCACGATCTGACTCTCGTCCTCGCTCAGGATCTCGACTCCGAGGCCGAGGCCCTGGAGCTCCTTGACGAGCACCCGGAAGCTCTCCGGGATGCCCGCATCCATGGTGTT
>JBAPVZ010000576.1:0-5871 GCA_049283435.1 Candidatus Dormiibacterota bacterium | reverse complement strand
GGGCCGCCCGAAGCCCCGTCGCGCGGCGAGCGGATGTGGGGGGGCCGGTTCACCAAGGGGCTGCTCCCCGAGCTCGACGCGTTCAACGCCTCGATCGAGGTCGATTCCGAGCTGTACCTCTACGACATCGTCGGCTCGATCGCGCACGCCCGCGGCCTCGCTGCCGCCGGCATCATCGACGAGGCGACGCTGGCCGCGATCGAGCGTGGTCTGGACGTCGTTCGCAACGAGCTGGCCAGCGGGGCCTTCGAGTTCCTGGAAACCGACGAGGACATCCACACCGCGATCGAGCGCCGGCTGACCGAGGTGGAGCCGGAAGCGGGTGCCCGGCTGCACGCGGGCCGCTCGCGCAACGACCAGGTGGCGCTCGACGTCCGGCTCTACTGCCGCGCCGCCGCGGCGGCGGTGGTCGGTGCGACCGCAGGCCTGATCACCTCGCTCGCGGCACAGGCGCAGGCGCATGCCGACTGGGCGATGCCCGGCTACACGCACCTGCAGCGGGCGCAGCCGATCACCGTCGGCCACCATCTGCTCGCGTTCGCCGAGCAGCTGCTGCGCGACGCACGGCGCGCCCAGCACGCGTACGAGGCGGCCGACGAGCTGCCGCTGGGTGCGGGCGCGCTGGCGGGTGCGACGCTGCCGCTGCAGCGCGAGGTCGTCGCCGACGTGCTCGGCTTCCGCTCCCTGACGCGCAACAGCCTGGACGCGGTGTCCGACCGCGACTTCGCGCTCGACCTCATCTACGCGTGCACGACGATCGGGCTCCACCTGAGCCAGCTCGGCGAGGACGTCGTGCTGTGGTCGAGCGCCGAGTTCGGCTACCTGCGGCTCGCCGACGAGATCGCGACCGGGTCGAGCATCATGCCGCAGAAGAAGAATCCCGACATCGCCGAGCTGCTGCGGGGGCGGTCGGGTCGCGGCCTGGCCAGCTTCGTGCAGCTCGCGACCGTGCTGAAGGGGCTGCCCAAGGCGTACGACAAGGACCTCCAGGAGGACAAGGCACCGCTCTTCGGGGCCGTCGACAACGCGGTCGACTGCCTGGAGGCGGCACGTCTCATCGTCGACTGGTTCGCGTTCGACCGCGAGCGGCTGGCGGCGGCGCTGGCCGACCCTGGCCTGCTCGCGACGGACACCGCCGAGCAGCTCGTCGCCGGCGGGATGCCCTTCCGGACGGCCCACCAGGAGATCGGGCGCCTCGTCGCGTCGGGCGAGCACACGCCGCCCTGGGATGCGGCCCAGTCGCTGGAGCGTCGCGATCTGGTCGGTGCTCCGAAGCCGTCCCGGGTCAAAGCGGAGGCCCGCGCGATGACGCGCAAGGCGTCCCAGCTCGCCCGCTGGGCGACGCAGCATCCACCCGAGCTGCCCGTCTGAGCTGCCCGGCCGAGCTGCCCGTCTGAGCTGGCGGTCGCCGCTCCCGGCTGGCGCGGCCTCGCTTCAGTAGGCTGAAGCGACTGTGTCCACCGAAGGTGGCGACCCGCTCGCCGACCCCGCCCACGGGACTCCGCACACTCCGGCTGACGGTGCCGAGGAGCTTCCCGAGGTACTGCGTGCGCGGCGCGAGAAGTACCGCCGGATCGTCGAGAGCGGCGGCGAGGCGTATGCGCGGAACTACCCACGCACGCACACGACCGCGGAGGCGCGAACGCAGCTCGGTGACTCCAGCGAGCCGACCGAGCGGGTACGCGTCGCCGGCCGGCTCCTCGGACGCCGCGGCATGGGAGGCATGGCGTTCGGTGACCTGCAGGACGGCGCCGGCAGAATCCAGCTCGCCGCCCGTCGCGACACGCTCGGCGATACCGAGCAGGCGCGGTTCACCGATCTCGATCTCGGCGACCTGATCGGCGTCGAGGGGCCTGTCTTCCGGACCCGTCGTGGCGAGGTCTCGATCGACGTCCAGGCGTTCCAGCTGCTCACCAAGTCGCTGCGGCCGCTGCCCGAGAAGTGGCACGGGCTGCGCGACACCGACACCCGCTACCGGCAGCGCTACCTCGACCTGATCGCGAACCCCGAGGTCGCGGATGTCTTCCGCACCCGGAGCCGGATCATCGCGGCCATCCGCGAGCTCTACGACGGGCGGGGATTCGTCGAGGTGGAGACGCCAGTGCTGCACGACCTGCCGGGTGGCGGGCACGCGACGCCGTTCGTGACCCACCACAACGCGCTGCATCGCGACCTCTACCTGCGGATCGCCCTCGAGCTCCACCTGAAGCGGCTCGTCGTCGGCGGTCTGGAGCGGGTCTACGAGATCGGCCGGGTGTTCCGCAACGAGGGCCTCTCGCCGCGGCACAACCCGGAGTTCACGATGCTCGAGTCCTATCAGGCGTATTCCGACCTGGAGGGACAGATGGAGCTCGTGGAGGCGATCGTCGTCGCAGCGGCGGCCGCCGCCGGGCGCTCGCTGCGGGTCATCTACCAGGGAGAGGAGATCGATCTCACCCCGCCGTTCCGCCGGGCCCGGATGCAGGATCTGGTGCAGGCGGCGACCGGACGGGCGCTGGTCGGGAACGAGCTGATGGACGTCTACGAGGACCGCGTCGAACCGACGCTCCGCCACCCGACGTTCGTCGTCGACTACCCGGTCGAGGTCTCGCCGCTCGCCCGCCGCCGGGACGACGATCCGCGCTTCGTGGAGCGCTTCGAGTGCGTCGCCGTCGGCCGCGAGCTCGCGAACGCGTTCACCGAGCTGACCGACGCCGTCGACCAGCGGCAGCGTTTCGAGGAACAGGCCCGAGCACGCGCGTCCGGTGACGAGGAGGCGCACCCGTTCGACGAGGACTACGTGCGTGCGCTCGAGTACGGGCTGCCGCCGACCGGGGGCATGGGGCTCGGCATCGACCGGCTCGTGATGCTGCTGACCGACCAGGCGGCGATCCGGGACGTCATCCTGTTCCCCCAGCTGCGCGCCGAGAAGGCGGACTAGGAACGATGCTGCCGCTGGAGCTGATCCGCCAGCACCCCGACCTCGTGCGTTCGCGGGCGAATCTCAAGGGGGAGGCGGCGCCGGTCGACGAGCTGCTGCGCGCGGACACCGAGTGGCGCGCCGCGCAGACCGCCGCCGAGACGGCGCGTGCCGAGCAGAACCGCCTCTCGCGGGAGTTCGGGCGGACGAAGGACGACGCGCTCCTCCCGCGCATGCGGTCTCTGGCGCAGCGCGTGAAGGAGGAGGGGGCACGGGCGGACGAGCTGCAGGAGGACGTCCGCCGGCTCCTACTCGAGATCCCGAACCTTTTCCACGACTCGGTCCCGATCGGCGAGGACGACGACGACAACGTCACCATCCGCACCTGGGGCGAGCGACCGGCGTTCGCGTTCGAACCGCGGCCGCACTACGAGCTCGGCGAGGCGCTCGGCATTCTCGACCTGGAACGGGCCGCCCGCGTCTCGGGAGCTCGCTTCGCGTTCCTGAAGGGTGCCGGCGCGAGGCTGGAACGGGCGCTCACGCAGTGGATGCTCGACCTCCACACGAATGAGCACGGCTACACCGAGATCGCGCCGCCGGTGCTCGTCAACAGCGCCGCGATGACTGGCACCGCGAACCTGCCGAAGTTCGCGGAGGATGCGTTCCGGCTCGAGGGCCGCGATCTCTGGCTCATCCCGACCTCGGAGGTGCCGCTGACGAACCTGCACCGCGAGGAGATCCTAGAGCCGGGGTCGCTGCCGCGCCGGTACGTCGCCGCGACGCCGTGCTTCCGCTCGGAGGCCGGCTCGGCAGGCCGCGACACGCGCGGGTACCTCCGGATGCACCAGTTCCAGAAGGTGGAGATGGTGAAGCTGGTCGAGCCCGAGGGTTCGCTCGAGGAGCTGGAGGCGCTGACGCGCGACGCGGAGGAGGTGCTGCAGCGGCTCGGTCTGCACTACCGGGTCCGCTCCATGTGCAGCGGCGACATGGGGTTCGCGCAGTACAAGAAGTACGACATCGACGCCTGGGCGCCGGGTCTCGGCCGGTTTCTCGAGGTCTCGTCCTGCTCGCTGTTCAACGACTTCCAGGCGCGCCGCGCGAACTTGCGCTACCGGCCGGCCGCGGGGGAGGCGCCGCGGTTCGTGCACACGATGAACGGGAGCGGGCTGGCGCTGGTGCGCACCTGGGACGCGGTGCTGGAGACGTACCAGCAGGCGGACGGTTCGATCCGGGTTCCGGACGTGCTCCGGCCCTACCTGGGCGGTGTCGACCGGATCGGCTAGCTCGGCGATCGGGTCGCCCGGCGGCCGGATCGGCCGTCGGAGGGTGTCCCAGATCACGGTGAGCCAAACGGCACCCGCCGCCGTACTATCGAGAGTGCGGGACGACGTGTCACACGTTGGTAACCGGTGGTGCCTTAGCTAGTGAGACGACGATGATACGGCGATTAGTACTGTTCCTTGTGGGTACCTCCCTCTGCGTCGGACTGGGATGGATGGCGATCCTTCTGTACACACACACCGACCCCTTCGCCAATCCACCGTGGACGCAGCAGGTGGTGCCGGCCGCGGCGGCGACACCGTAGGGCGATGGCGCGCGGGGAGGCGACCGGCAACTCGCGGCCCGCGCTGCTCAGAGGTGGAGACGCAGGTTCGGATTGCGCTCCGGACGCGTCACGAAGACGTGCGACGCGGAGACCCAGCGGCACGCCGCTTCCAGAGCGCCGACCGGCTTGATGTCGCGCCGGTTGACGACGAGGAAGTAGTGACCGTGCCCGTCGCGCAGCAGATGCCACAGGTACCGGCGTCCGTAGGCGGTGTCGAATCGATCCGGAAACGGCTCGACCTCGATGCGGGTGGTCTCGGCCTCGTGAACCGGGCCGCGTCCCTCGGCGAGCAGCTCGGAATCGGCGGTCCGGTAATCGGTCCGGCCGATGCGACGCGCCAGGTCCGGTAAGGGTTCCCGTGTCGTGGGGTGGCGCCACAGTGAGGGAAGATGCATCGTCGTGTGCTCCGTCGATGGTGAAACGTTGGGCGTGACGCTGTGTTGCACCCACCTTACCTCGGTTACGCGCAGGAGGGAAGCCCCCTTCTCCGAGATAGATACAAGGCGGAGCGAGGCGCGGCTCAGCCAGGTGTCGGGGGCGTCGCCTCGGTTGCCGTCTCCGGTCGCGCGACACGGGTGCGCAGGAATTCGTCCACTTGCGCGAAGCCGAGGACGAGGCGCACGAGCGCGGGCATCGTCGATCGTGTCGGGTCGGTGAACAATTCCGGGTCGGTGAGGTGCACGGTGCGCCCCCGTACCTCGAGGTCGGCGCCACCAGCGTCCAGGACGTTGCGAACCCAGTCGGCGCGGCTGCCGTAGGTGAGCGCGAAAACGTAGCCGGCGGGCTCGGCGAACGCGTTGACCGGCGTGCGGTAGGTGCGGCCGCTCCGGCGCCCGCGGTGCACGACGATGCCGAAGCCCGGCAGGTGGCCGGCGAAGGGCCCGGTGATGCGGTTCGTGACCCGCTTGTTGACGGCCGGGAGCCAGGCCGGTAGTGGCATCGTCGCGATCTCCTGCTCAGTGCCGAAGAACTGGTGTACACGGCCCAGCGTACGCTGGCTTCCACCGGGAAGTCAACTCTTGATGAATTCTCTGGGCAAGGCCACGATCGAGACGGATGGCGGACGATGGCCAACGAAATGGTTGACGGGGAGGCGGCGGATCCATATGGTGGACGGGCGAGCGAGCGCGATCTGGCAGGCCACTTCGCACTGGCGCGCACAGCGGCGGCTTCATCGTCCATTGGGGGGTAACGTGACGGTGGTCCGGTTCTCGGCATCTGGCGGCCGGTTCGGTTCGGTGTGGTCCTGGCGTCGATTCGCATCGCCACGCCCGCTGACCGGGGCGGTCGACCGGGTGTCGAGTTCGCCGCTCAGCAGCTGACATTCACGGAGGGGGTAGCACGCGACGGCGGTTCCGATGACCGC
>JBAPVZ010000575.1:0-2022 GCA_049283435.1 Candidatus Dormiibacterota bacterium | reverse complement strand
CCTCCCATCCGAGCGGCGCGCGCGGCGACGTTGGAGCTGGGTGGGAAGCCGACGGCCACGATCGTCGGCGGCGGGCGGACCAGCCCCGACCGGGCGGCGCTCGTGAACGGAGCCGCGATCCGGTATCTGGACTTCAACGACTGCTACCTCGGTCCCCAGGAGGCGTGCCATCCGAGCGACAACCTGGCGCCGGTCCTCGCCGCCGCCGAGTTCGCGAATCGAGACGGTCGGGAGCTGCTGACCGCGCTCGCGGTCGCTTACCAGGTGCAGGTCCGGCTGAGCCGGCTGGCTCCGGTGCGACCCCGCGGCTTCGACCACACGACCCAGGGGGCGTACGCGGTGGCGGCCGGCGTGTCGCGAGCGCTCGGCCTCGACGCAGGGCAGGCCGCGCACGCGATCGCGATTGCAGGCACCGCTCTCAATGCGCTGCGCGTGACGAGGACCGGCGCGATCTCGAACTGGAAGGGTCTGGCCTACGCGAACACCGCCTTCGGTGCCGTCAACGCCGTGTTCCTCGCCCGGCACGGCATCACCGGGCCCCGCGAGGTGTTCGAGGGCAGCCGCGGTCTCATGGACTCGATCAGCGGGTCGTTCCACATCGATTGGCTCGCGGAGGGGCTCGACGCGGTCGGCGAGACGGACCTGAAGCGCTATGCCGCGGAGGGCCACGCACAGTCGGTGCTCGCCGCCGTGCTGGATCTCCGTCGCCGGCATGCGATCGCCGCGGACGACGTCGAAGCGGTCGACGTGTGGGTGGCCCACGCCACCTGGGAGATCGTCGGGCCGGGTGCCGGGGACAAGACGAACGTCACGACGAGGGAGGAGGCCGACCATTCGCTTCCCTTCGTCGTCGCCGTGGCAATGCTCGACGGTGACGTCATGCCCGAGCAGTACGAGGCCACGCGGCTGGCGGGCGCCGATGTGCAGTCCCTGCTCCGTCGGGTGACGGTCCAGGAGGACCCGCAGTACACGAAGACGTTCCCCGCGCGGCACGACTGCCGGATTCGGGTGCGCCTCCGGGACGGCCGCACGCTGGAGGCGACCGCGGCCGGCTGGCCGGGATTCCACGGCCGGCCGATCGAGAGCGCGACGGTCGAGGAGAAGTTCGACCACCTCACCCGGGACCGCCTCGATCGTGGCCTGCGTGGCGAGCTGGTCGACGCGGTCGGAAGCCTCGAGACGCTGCCGGCGAGGGAGCTCACGCGACTGCTCGCACTGGTCCCGGAGCCCTCGGCGGCAGCCGGCGAGGGCTGACGTGCACATTCCGGTGACGCGACGAACGGCGGCCGGTAGGGGAGATTGCGAGATGGGCTCGATCGGATGCGGGCTGCCCGATGCCCAGGGGCGCTCCGCCGGGATCGTCGATGGCTGACCAACCCCTGCCGCTGCGTCGAATCAAGGTCCTGGATGTCGCGACGCTCTACGCCGGGCCGTTCGCCGCGACGCTGCTCGGCGACTTCGGAGCCGACGTCATCAAGGTGGAGCATCCGCGTGGCGACCCGCTGCGCCGCCATGGCTACAGCAAGCAGGGGCACGGTCTGTGGTGGAAGACGCTGAGCCGCAACAAGCGCACGGTGACGCTGGACCTTTCGGCCGGGGAGGGTCAGGAGGTACTGCGCCGCCTCGTGCGCGAGGCCGACGTGCTGATCGAGAACTTTCGTCCCGGTGTCATGGAGCGGTGGGGATTGGGCTACGAGGCGCTCGCCGCGGTCAACCCGGGTCTCGTCATGCTGCGCACGACCGGGTTCGGCCAGTTCGGACCCTATGCGAACCGGGCCGGGTTCGGCACGCTGGCCGAGTCGATGAGCGGGTTCGCGGCGATGTCGGGGGATCCGAACGGGCCGCCCATGCTGCCCCCGTTCGGCCTGGCCGACGGGATCGCCGGCATCACCGGTGCCTACGCGGTGATGATGGCGCTCTATCACCGCGACGTCGATGCAGGCCGCGGGCAGATGATCGATCTCGCCCTGATCGAGCCGATCCTCGCCGTGCTCGGCCCGCATCCCGTCTACTTCGATCAGC
>JBAPVZ010000574.1:0-2286 GCA_049283435.1 Candidatus Dormiibacterota bacterium | reverse complement strand
GTCGCGCTCGTGACCGGAGGCAACGTGGATGCCGGGCTGCTCGCAGAACTGCTGCGCGCGAGCTGACTGGCCATAACCTACGGATTCCGTAAGTTACGGTTGGTGTAACATGCAGCACTGGTAGGTTATATGGCTGTCCAGACGTTTGTGAACCGCATCCGGGAGCTGGCGGCGCTGCAGAGATGGTGGGAGCGCTCCGAGCAGGCCGCGGTCGTGTGGGGACGCCGGCGCGTGGGAAAGACGGCGCTCCTGCAGCATTTCGCGCAAGACAAGCCGCTCGTCTTCCACACCGGCGCCGATCGCGGTGAACGGGACGAGCTCCGGCTCGTCGCCTCGCTGGCGGCGGCATCTCTGCAGGGCGGCCTGCGGGACCTCGGGCAGCGACCGTACACAAGTTGGGACGATGCGCTCGACGATCTTGCCGAGCGGGCGGTCGATCGCCCCACGCTCCTCGTGCTGGATGAGTTTCCGGAGCTCGTCGCATCCTCGCCGTCCCTACCCGGCACGTTGCGCGCGTTCCTCGATCGATCTCGCGGCCGGACGCAGTTGCGCCTGCTCGTCTGCGGCTCGGCGGTGCGTCACATGCACGCGCTCCAGGATGAGCGAGAGCCACTTTACGGACGCTTCGACCTGGCCCTGCAGGTGCATCCCTTCGACGAACACGAGGCGGCGCTTTTGCTGGGCCGTCTCACCGCAGCAGACCGAGCACTCGTCTACGGGATCGTCGGCGGCATGCCGCTCTATCTCAGCTGGTGGGACCAGGGGGCTGCGATCGAGGAGAACCTCGAGCGTCTGGTCGGCGAGCCGGGAGCCCGACTGCTCACCGAGGGCGACCTGGTCCTCCGTACGGACCTCGAGAGCGGCGACTACGCACAGCAGACGCTGTACGCGATCGCCAGCGGCCGCACGCAATACGGCGAGATCAAGGCCTACCTCCGTGCCGAGCCGCAGCGCACGCTCGACCGTCTTGCCGAGCTGCGGCTGATCGAACGCACGCTGCCGGTGGGCGAGTCGGAACGATCGAGACGGCGTGTCTATCGCATCGTCGATCCATTCCTCCGCTTCCACCTCGGCGTGGCGGGCCGGTACCGCAGTGAGATCGAGCGGGGCCTTGGGCATTCCATCATCCCCATCCTCCGGGCCGCGATCGACGACCACATGGGCGATGTGTGGGAGGAGGCGTTCCGGTCCGAGCTCCGGCGCCGAGCGGCGGCCGGTCAGCTGCCGGTTGAGGACCACGTCGTCGCCGTCGGCCGGTGGTGGGACGCCAACAGCGAGAACGAGATCGATGCACTCGCCCTCGCCGGGCGATCGTCGACGCCGGTCATGGCCGGCGAGGCGAAGTGGGCGAGCAGCGTCGACGCAGCGACGCTTGTCGGGGTCCTCCAGCGAAAGGTGGAGCGTGGCCTCCGAGCGGATCCCGACTCGCTGCGCTACGCCGTCTGCGCGCGGACCCTGGTCCACAATGCGGGCAGCGCCGCGGTCGTGCTCACCGCTGAGGACCTCTTCGCCGCGCCCTGAGGTGCCTCGACCCGGACGAGTGGCGGCTCAGGCGGCGCCGAGGGCGACCGCGCAGGTGTCGATTGCCTGCCGGATGTGCACCGGCTCGATGCCGTAGTGGGTGACGAATCGCACGCGGGCCGCGCCCTGCGCGCCGCCGAGCAGGCCGCCCTCGCGGCAGGCGGCGAGGAAGGCGGACGCCGGCTTCTCCGTGAGCGCGAACGACACCAGGTTCGTCTGCACGAGCCCCAAGTCGATGTCGACGCCGGGAAGCTCGGCCAGTCCCTCGGCGAGCGTGCGCGCGTTGCGGTGGTCCTCGGCGAGCCGATCGACCATGTGGTCGAGCGCGTAGGAGCCGGCGGCGGCGAGCATGCCCGCTTCCCGCCAGCCGCCGCCGACCGCCTTGCGCCAGCGCCGGGCTCGGTCGATCGCGTCGGCCGGCCCGCACAGCACGCTGCCGACCGGCGCCGCGAGACCCTTGGAGACGCAGAACGTCACCGTGTCGGCGAGGTCGGTGATCGCGGTCGGCGGAACGCCCTGCGCGACGGCCGCATTGAAGAGCCGGGCTCCGTCCAGATGGATCGCGATGCCGTTGCGGTCGGCGAGGGCCCGCATCGCCCGCAGGTCCTCGAGCGGCCAGCAGACGCCGCCCGCACGGTTGTGCGTGTCCTCGATGCAGATCGCGCGAGTCAACGGCTGGTGGTAGTCGTTCGTCGGCCGGATCGCCGCCTCGACGTCGGCGGGCGCCATCACGCCGGCGGCGCTGGCGACCGGCCGCACCTGGAT
>JBAPVZ010000573.1:0-3235 GCA_049283435.1 Candidatus Dormiibacterota bacterium | reverse complement strand
GTCCTCACCCTTCTGTCGGCGATCGGCTGGCGGGCGGCCTTGGCACCCGGGCGCGCGGCCATCGGGTACCCGGTGCTGAAGGCCGTCACCGGCGCGGCGCTGATCGCCACCGGCATCTTCCATCAGGGACTCAGCCACGACCTGGTCTCCTACACGAGTCTGATCGCCAGCATCGTCGGGCTCTTCGTGCTTGCCGTCCGCCTGCACGGCGAGCGCTTCTGGCGCGGTTGGGCGGCCTACGCCATTGGCAGCGCGCTGCTCATGATGGCTTTCCTCGCCGTCTTCGGCGCCTTGATCCCGCACGGCGGCGGCGGGGTCTTCGAGAAGCTGGCCACGATCACGGGCTCGCTCTTCGTCATCTTGCTCACCGTCCGGGTGCTCAGCCACGACAGCCGCGTCTAGCCAGGTTGCGCGGCTGGCCGGCACTTTCTGATCACAAGTGCACCGGCTGACGCTGGTCCTTGGAGTCCAGCACGGACTGCTCGGTGACGGTGGCCTGATAGAGGCGAAGGTGGGCCGGCGGTCGCACGTCGTCCGCCGTCCACGCGGCGCTCCCCTGGGCCAGGGACCTCGCCGAGAAGATCTCCATGCACCGTTCGATGTCGGCATCCGCCACCGCCTCGGCGAGGGCCGACATGTAGACACCCTGCCCGGTGCCGATAGGGGCGCGGGAGTCGAAGATCACGAGGCTGATCTGCGGGCGCGTGGCGATGTTGCGCGAGTGTCTTGCCGCCGGCGACGAGACCCAGAAGAACTCGCGGTAGGCCGACGGCGCGTACCACACCGGGGACGCCCACGGCGCACCGTGCTCGTCACCGGTGCCGAGTGTCAGGTAGCGGTTGGTGTCGACGATCGTCCGTGCGATCGCTTGCAGGTCTGGCTGCGGCGCCGTCTCGTCCGTCCTCGTGTAGATCAGGTCGAAGTCGTGCCGCCATTCCGTGCCGTCATCCGACATCTCCCAGGTGCCCTCGATCCGCCGGCCGTCCGGGCTGAGCGTCCCCGTGAAGCGCTGCGTGAAGCCGGGAACGTTCCGCCAGAGCTTCCAGACGCCGTCAACGAAAGTCGACTCGTACACGCGGGAGACGCCGCGTTGGTCGTGGTAGAGGGCGCTGCCGCTCGTGGCTGACTCGTCGGGTCCGATGATCCAGGTTCCGGTCGGGTTGGGCGCCGGCGCGTGGGAGCGTACGAGCAGGTAGGCCCCGCCCTCGAGCCATTCGAACTCCGTCCGTCCGCGCCGACCCGAGAAGTGCGGGCACTCCGTCTCCCACGCGCCCAGCAGCCTGCCGAACGGTGCGAGCGTCGAATGCGGCTCAAACTGTGGCATGTAGACCAGCTCCTTCGAGAGGCCAGGTCCGTCAACAGCTCGCAGATAGAGAACGGCTGGGGCGGCCTCGGCGGACGGCGTCCGGGCGTCATAGGACTTCAGCGGGGCTCGGCGACTGAGTGTAAGTGCCATCCGTGGCGGCGCCGGCGAGCCGGCGCTTGCCAGTAGGCCAACGACTGGAATCAAGACCCAGCTACGTCGCGCTCACTGCCGGCGGGTGAACGACTCAGGACGCCGGTTTGAGCCTAGCGGCGCACCTTGAATGTCAGGTGTAGCACCCCGTCGCCCTGGACGAGCACGTGGGCATCCTCCAGCAGGTGGTGCCTGTCGATGCTGCCGAAGTAGCGTTTGCCCGACCCGAAAATCACGGGCACCACGTCCATCGCCACCTCGTCCACGAGGCCGGCCGCGAGGACCTGGCCACCCACTTCGCCGGCGTTTACCGCGACGGTCCGGTCCCCGGCGAGCTCGTGGGCCTTGTCGATCGCAGCCGTCACGCCATCGACGAAATGGTATGACGCCTCGGGGTGCCAGCCCTCGGGCTTTTGCCGGTGGGACACCACGACTACATGGTCGCCCGCCGGCGGTTGACCCTCCCAGCCGTTCACCAGGTCGAACAGGTTGCGGCCCATCACGATCGTGCCGACCGCGTCCCACATCGAACGGACGTATCCCGCCGATGCGCGTGAAACTTTGAAGTGGCTTCCAGCTCCAGAATGATCGTACGGCTCGTCGCTGCCTCCGGTGATCGGGGTGTCCCCGTTGAAGTACCAATCGTGGAGCGGCCCGACGTCGTCGTTCTCGTCGGCGATGAAGCCGTCCACCGACACCGCGCTGTGCATGATTACTGTGCCCACAGGTTCTCCTCAAGCCCTCGTGCGGATTCGCCGCGGATCTTATCGCCGGAGGGGGCGACCGGTCTTGTAAGAAATCAATCAGCGGGCATCGGAACGTTGTCCGGCGGGAACCCCTGCTCGCCGGGAATTCGGCGCCGCAGGGCCAGGTATTCCGTCGGGGTGTGTCCGGTGAAGTCCTTGAACTCCCTGCCGAAGTGGGCCTGGTCGAAGTAGCCCGCCGTTTGCGCGAGCTCCGACCAGTTGACCGGACGGAGGGCGTCGACGGACAGGATCAGCCGCGCAAAGCGATAGATCCGCGCCACCCGCTTCGGGGTGACCCCGACGTGATACTTGAATTGCGTTGCCAGATGATTGCCACTGACCCCGGCCGCATCGCTCAGCGCTCCCACCGGGACCGCGCCGTCGGAGGCCTGCAAACGCACGCCCGTGCGCTGGACCAGGCCGAGACCGCGCGACGGTGCCTCGGCAAGTCGCGATCGCAGCTCCTCCTCCAACACCCGCAGTATCTCGGTAACCGATGCGAGCTCGCCGACCTGGTTGCGAATCCGGTCCAGAGACCGATGCCAGACGGCATCGACCGGCACCCATCGGTCGCGTAGCTCAGTCGCCGGCATATCGACGAACGGCGACATACCCCAAGGCTTGAAGTGCACCCCGGCGAGCCGTACCTGGGTGGGGTACTCGAAGAGGAAGCGCCTGGTCCAGACACCCATGAACCACCCATCGGTGAACAGTGCCGGTGGCACCGAAGGATCGGAATCCCACAGGAGGGCGGGGCCGCCCAGGTTCACGAACAGGTGTGCCGACGGCATCGGCGGGACGTTCATCCGGCGGTGGCGCGGCACCCCGGTCAGGCAGTAGATGTCGTCGATGAACCGGTCGAGGGGCGGGGCGGGCGTCCGGCCGACGTACTCCATGGACTCAGTGTGGCCGACAGGGGGTCGGTTCGCGGGTGAGTACCCGGGTTACCGTTCGCCGGCGGCCGCTATCGATCGGTTGCCGGAACGTTGGTGGTGGAGGGTCGCTCGGGTAGGTTTTCCGTACCGGTCAGCTG
>JBAPVZ010000572.1:0-1547 GCA_049283435.1 Candidatus Dormiibacterota bacterium | reverse complement strand
CGCTGACCGCACGTGCCTCGGCATTACAGCTACGGTCGCCGACCGGGTCGAGCACCCAGGCCTTGCTCTTGAAGAAGTCGATTCGCGCCTCGGCGCCCGGCGGATGCTCCAGGTACCGTGGTGATCTTCCACGAAGGGTGGACGATGGAGCCCTACCTCTGATGGCCCGGTTATACCCCGATCATCGTGGCCGGTTTACTCGATCGCTGACATACTCACCCGAGTCGGCGGCCGGGTCCTCGATCGCCTCTGGAAGAGGGGCGGCGGAGCGTCCGGTGAGTGCCACCTTTGCGGACGCTGCGCATCCAGGCCTGGGCGGTCGGCATGACGGCGGTCCGAGCGGGCGCCAGTTCGGCTGCTCGGTCGTCCAAGAACTGGTCGATCAACGCGATTCCGAGACGTTGTTTCGCAGCCCGCAGAATTTCGATCTCTCCAGCGGCTGATCGCTTCTGCAGACCTCGGCCATGGAGCATTCCCAACACTCCCAGCGTCCCCATCAACCCGGCGCCGACTGCCAGGCCGCGCTGGACAGCGAACCGGCACGCCGGCCCGTCGTCGATAACGGCCACGACTTCGGCCGATGGGTCGCGCATGCTCTCGGTCATGGCGACGACGCCCAGTTCGCCGAGGCCGAGTCGTCGCGGCGTACGCGAATCGTGAAGCAAGGTGCGGATCGCGTTCTCCGGGACGGCGCTCGGCCGGACCAGCTCGGGCAGGGTGCTGCCCGGGGCACCGGCCTTGGCCCGCAGCTCGGCGGCGACCGTCGTCGGAAGGACGAGCTGAAGGTCGGGAATCTGGAGGAGCGTCCGGACGTATCCGAGCACGTCCAGAGCGACTGCCGGGCTTGTATCGAGCACCAAGACCAGTGCAGGTCGTGGCACCGCGTTACGACGGTCCGCGATCGCGGTCCCGCCAGAAATCGAGCTCCTTCCCGAGCTCCTCCGCCGGGTAGTCGGGGTACGTGTGTCCGAGGTCGGTGTACCAGCCGATGACGTCGACGATGGGACGCCGGAGCACCTCGCTGGCATAGCCCATCGAGACGTCGCCGCGGAACAAGAGCTCGGCCACGATCGCCTCGAGCGCCCCTCGAGCGGGTTCGCGACCCAATGCTTCCGCAAGCCCGTCGGGGATCTCCAGCCTCAGTTCCATAACGTGAGTATAGAACGTCCGGATATGGTCCTCGACGAGTCGGTTGGAGTCGGCATACGGTGCCAACCAGAGCGGCCGCGGTACGCGCGGCGTGGACCGAAACGGGGTTGATGCAGGCACGCGCGCCCGCTCCACGCGGTTCGGGAACCTGGCTGCGCACAGACTTGCGCGGTGCGGTCGCCCCTCCTGCGGGCAGCCGATGGAAGGAGGGGTTCATGGCGACCTTGGCGACCAACGTGATCGCACTGCGGCGCGAGTTCCATCGTCACCCGGAGCTCGGCTACACCGAGTTCCGCACTGCCGCGCGCGTCGTCGAGCTGCTCCGCCAGTGGGGCTACGACGTCGCGTTCGGCGACGAGGCGATGGTCGCCGCGGCGCGTGGCCGCCTGCCCGACGCG
>JBAPVZ010000571.1:0-4137 GCA_049283435.1 Candidatus Dormiibacterota bacterium | reverse complement strand
CTGCTCGCTCGTGCCGAGCAGCCAGACCGCAGGCACGTTGTCGCGCGCGGGCACCGCGTGGATGCGCGCGTAGGGATGGCCCGGGGGGAACGAGTCCTGGAGGAACGAGCGCACCTCCGCAAGCTGGCCCGGGAAGTCGTCGGCGCCGGCCCCGTTTCCCTGGAGAGCCCGCGCCGTCAGCGGGTCGGCACCGGGCGCCCGCCCGAGGCCGAGATCGATCCGGCCCGGGTGAAGCGCCTCCAGCATGCCGAACTGCTCGGCGACGACGAGCGGGCGATGGTTCGGCAGCATCACCCCGCCCGAGCCGATCCGCAAGGTCCTCGTCGCCTGGGCCAGGTGCGCGACGAGCACGGTAGGGCTCGCGCTGGCGATGCCGGGCATGTTGTGATGCTCGGCGACCCAGTACCGGTGATACCCGAGGCGCTCGGTGACCTGCGCCAGCTCGGTGCTGTGGCGCAGCGTGCCGCCGATGCTCGCGCCGGTGGCGACCGGCGCGAGGTCGAGGACCGACAGCGGGATGCGCGTCACCGCCCGGCCCAGCTCACGCGGCAAAAGCGGGCAGCGGGAGCGGGATCGTCCGTCCGGTCGTCATCGCCTGCAGCCCCGCGTCCAGGATCTCCTGCGCGTCTCGGGAGACCGCCGGCGGGACCAGGCCCACGAACGGTTCGTCGTGGAGCAGGCAATGCGTGAAGTAGTCCGGGCCCGATCGGTAGTGGGCGGGCAGCGGCGGCGCCGTGACCGTCGCCGTCTCGGTGGAGACCAACTCGCCGGAGGTGCCGCGGTTCGCCAGCGCCACCTCGTCGCCTCCGGTCAGCGCGAGCGCGCCGTCCTCGCCATAGATCATCGTCGGCTGCTGCACCGGCACCGCCGGCTGGGTCCAGCTGCCCTCGATCACGGCCTGGGCGCGCGGATAGCTGAGGATCATGATCCCGTTGTCCTCGACGGTGAAGAACTCCTTCGCGTACCGGCCCCCGTGCCCGACGACGGCGCTCGGCTGCCCGAGCAACCAGCGCGCCGTCACTGCGCCGTAGGCACAGAAGTCGACCGCCGCGCCACCGCCGTTCGTGTGCCGGTCGATCAGCCACCCCCAGCCGACCCGGGAGATCGGGCCACGAGCCGCGAAGTCGGGCGGCGGCCCACCGTGGCCCGCCCGGCTGTGGAGGTCGATCACCCGGCCGATCTTCCCCTCGTCGACGAGCCGCTTCGCGAGGTGGATCGCGGGATTCCAGTTCGTCGGCCAGTTGACCATCAGCCGGACGCCGCCCCGGGCCGCCGCCGTCGCCATCTGCTCGGCCAGCTCGAGGCTGGCCGCCATCGGCTTCTCCTTCATGACGTGCACGCCGCGCTGCGCCGCCTCGGCGACGACCGCCGCCGCCCGGCGGTTGTCGGCGCAGGTGACGATCGCCTCCGGTCGTCCCCGGTCGTACAGCTCATCGGAACGACCGAACGCCGGCACCGCGGGGTGCTGCTGCTGGAAGTGAGCGCGCAGCTCGTCATCCTCGATCGAATAGCCGACGACCTCTGCGGTCGGACTGTCCAGGGCGGCCTGCAGCAGCCCCCGAAAGTGCAGGTGCTCGCCACCCACGAACCCCAGACGGATGCGACGGCTCGTTTCGCTCACGGTTGCTTCCCCCACGCTGGCCTCCTCTGAAGGGACGATGGCCGACTTCTCCCCGGTTCAGGCCATCGCCGTCCTGAGCGAGCGGTCCAGCGGCAGGTGGACCGTCTCGCCGGTCTCCGCCGCGCGATAGACGGCGAGCACGAGCTCGAGCGCGTCGCGACCGTCGGCGCCGGTCAGCTGCAGCGGCTGCTCGTCGAGGACGGCGTCGACCAGATGGGCGAGCTTGCGGTAATGCACCTCCAGCAGCGGCGGTTCGACGGTCGCCAGCTCGCGCCACCCGCGCAGATGCTCGGGCTCGTCGAACCGGTTGCTGTAGAGGCGCAGGCCGCCGCCTCCCCGCTCGGAGACGATCGATCCCTCGGCGCCGTCGATCGACATGTAGCCGTGGCCGGCGGCGACCGCCCAGGCCGCGTACCAGCATCCCATCGCGCCGCTCTCGAAGCGGAGCTGGGCGACGATCGTGTCCTCGACATCGACGTCGCGCAGCAGCTCGTCGCCGACCCTCACCTCCTTGCGAAACGTGTCGGCGCTGGCGGCGACGCTCGTCACCGGCCCCATCAGCCAGAGGATCGTGTGCGCGGTGTAGATCCCCCAATCCATCAACACCCCGCCGCCCGAGACCCGTTTCTGCAGGAACCAGGGCACCCGATGGCGCGAAGGACCGACGCCGATCTGCGTCATGCCCATCGGACGCCCGACCCAGCCCTCGTCGAGCAGCCGCCGCAGCAGCGGGAGCTGGGTGCCGAACCGATGCTGGTAGCCCATCGTGAACAGGACCCCGGCCTTCGCCGCCGCCTCCACCATCGCGTCGGCCTCGTCGAGCCGGATCGCGATCGGCTTCTCGCAGAGGACGTGCTTGCCGGCCTCCGCCGCCGCGATCACCGGCGCCGCGTGGGCCGATGGCCAGGTCGTCACCGTCACCGCCTCGACGTCCGGATTCGCGAGCAGCGCCTCGTAGTCGGTGTACCAGGCGTCGGCACCGAACCGGTCCGCCGCCTCGCGACTGCGCTCGCCGTCCACGTCGGCGACCGCGACCAGCCGCACCCGCGGATTGCGGGCCAGGTTCGGAAGATGTGCCAGACGAGCGATCCCCCCGCAGCCGATCACGCCTACCCCCAGTCGTCGCTCGTCCATACCTCGCCTCCTCGAAACCGCCGGTTCAGATGCGGTAGTGCGCGTCGATCTCCGCCTGGAACCGGTCCTCCGCCCCGCTCAGCACCTGGTCCACCCGCACCGGCCGTCCCCGATCGGCCGACTCGAGCACGGCATAGGCCATCGCCAGGTCGATCACGCCCTCCTGCGCGCTCGCCTCCATCGCCGCCCCCTGCTCGATCGTGCGGCAGAAGTCGAGTAGCTCGAGCCCGAAGCTGTCCCGCACCCCGGACGGGAACCAGCGCTCCTTCCGGTCCGCCGACTCCCCGCGCTCGAAGACGTCGCTCGCCGTGCCGCGAAACCCGTCGCCGCGAATCACGTCTTGTCCCTTGATGCAGCCCCGGGTGCCGTAGACGATCGGGCTCGCCTCCAACCCGGCACCCTCACCGCGGCCGGACCACGTCACGAAGACGGAGCCGACGGCACCGCTCGCGAAGCTGAGCTGCGCCAGGAAGAGGTCCTCCACCTCGCTCGTCACCCGAACCTGCGGAGTACCGTTGGCGCCCCGCTCGACGCGTTCGGGCTCCATCGTCTCGACGAGACCGCTGACCTCGTCGAGCGGACCCATGACCATCCGGAGCTCGTGCATCAGATGGACGCCGACGTCGATCGTCGGCCCTCCACCCGCCTCCAGCTTCCGATGCCGCCACGGCGTTCCCGCGACGATGCGGTCGGGCGCCCACTCGCCGCCCGCCCCGCCGGAGAGCCAGAGCTGGGGCCGGCCGATCAGGCCCTGCCCGACGATGAAGCGGAGCGCCCGGGTCCGCGCCGCGTACCGCTGGTTCTCGGCGACCCCGGCGACGAGGCCACGGCGCTCGGCCTCGTCGGCGATCGCGCGGCCGGCGCGGACCGTGATCGCGAACGGCTTCTCGATCAGCACGTGCTTGCCGGCGGACAGCGCCGCGAGCGCGACCTGATGGTGCAGCGCGACCGGCGCCAGCACGAGCACCGCGTCGACGAGGTCCGACTCGACGAGCCGGCGCCAGTCGTCGAACAGCTCGGGCGGCGGCTCCGGCTGCACGTCGCTGACGTAGAGGTGCGGCGCCCCGAGCGGATCCGCCTCGTTGTGCGAGACCGGAGGCCGCGGAGCCGGCCCCTCGCCTCGCCGGCGAAACCTCGCGGCGTCCTCGATGCTGCGGGCACAGAGGGCGGTGATGCGCGGGGGGTTCAGCCCCGCCGATCGGAGCGCCCGAATGCCCCGCAGGTGGGCGGGCAGGATGCGGGCGCAGCCGACGACGCCGACTCGAATTCCCGGGCCGCCGCGAAACGGAGCTTGCGGAGTTTCGGGGGGCGAGGCGCCGAGTCGGACCGGTCCCTGCGCGCCAGTCACGTGGAGCCGCCTTCCTCGCCCGCCGGCACCAGAC
>JBAPVZ010000570.1:0-3721 GCA_049283435.1 Candidatus Dormiibacterota bacterium | reverse complement strand
GCCGAGAGCACGAGCGCTTCGGCGATCCGCTTCGAGGCGCCCATCGCCGAGGTCGGGTGGACGGCCTTGTCGGTGGAGACGAGCACGAACCGCGACACCCCGCGACGTTGCGCCGCGTCGAGCAGGGTCTGCGTGCCACCGATGTTGACGCGGACCACCTCCTCCGGGTACTCCTCCATGAGCGGCACGTGCTTGTAGGCGGCGGCGTGGAAGATGACCGACGGCCGCCATCGGGCGAGCGTCAAGTCGACCTTGCGCCGGTTCGTCACATCGCCGACGATCGGCTGCACGGGAAGCTCGGGCCGCCCGGTCCGCAACTCGATCGCGAGATCGAAGAGCCCGCTCTCGTTGGTGTCGAACATGAGCAGGCGGCCCGGCCGGAAGGTCACGATGCGCCGGCAGAGCTCCGACCCGATGGAGCCGCTGGCCCCGGTCACGAGCACGGTCGCTCCTTCGAGCAGCGCCGAGCACGCGTTCCGATCGACCTCCACCGGAAGCCGCCCGAGGAGATCCCGCACGCCCACCTCGCGGAGGAGCGGACCGCCGGATCCGCGGACCTGGTCGACGAGGCTGGGGACGATCTTGACCTGCGCGTCGGTCTGCTGACAGATGGTGACGATCTCGCGCAGCGCGTCGCCGGGAATGTTCGCGATCGCAACCACGACCAGCTGCACGCCGCGCCGGCGCACGATCTCGGGGAGGTCGTCCCGACCGCCGAGCACGGGCAGGCCGTGGATGCGCAGGCCGCGCTTGCGGGGTTCGTCGTCGACGAACCCGATCACCTGGTACGCGTTCCCCTCCGGCAGTGTCAGCAGCCGCCAGGCGACGAAGTGGCCGGAGTCGCCGGCCCCGAACACGACCGTCACCATCGGCGTATCGGTGTTGGTGCCGGGCCGCCGTCGCCAGGCGGCCTGCAGCAGCCGCTCGCGAAACCGCGTCAGCGCGATTCCGGCGAAGGTGAAGAAGCCCCCCAGGACGATCACGCTGAGCGGCAGGTCGCGGGTGCCCAGCACGACGCCGGCGACCAGATCACCAGTCACGGCGATTGCAGTCGACACTGCGCACACGTTGAGGATCAGCATCACCTCGCCGGCAGTCGCGAACCGCCACACGCGGCGATTGAGGCCCCACAGGTGGTCGACGACCAGGAACAGCACGACGATGGGGACGATGGTCGCGTTCATCGTCCGGGTCGCCTGCCCCAGGCCCGGCCCGCGCAGGTCGATGAAGCGGAGCCCGAGGGATAGGTAGAACGCGACGGTGACGGTGACACCATCGACGAGGAACCATGGCACGTAGCGGCGCAGGACCTGCTGCGCCGTGGCCACCGGGAGCACGGCCAGCGCGGTCTGGGCGACGATGGTCGCATCGAGCCAGAACGAGCGCTGCTCGACGTATTCGACGTCCAGTCGCAGCTTGAGCGGAAGCACCCGGTCCACATAGTCGCGCTCGCTGGCGTCGGTCAGCCGCTGCTGCTCGTCGCGGAAGGCGATCGATGCCGGGCTGGTGATCCCGGGCCGGACCTCGAGAGCGCGGCGCTGATCGGCCGTATAGCCCTCGACGTAGCGCGGATCCTCGGGCCGGGGGCCGACCACGCTCATCTCGCCACGCAACACGTTGAGCAGCTGCGGGAGCTCGTCCAGCTTCGTCTTCCGCAGCGACGCGCCGAGGCAGGTGATGCGGGGATCGCGTCCCATCGTCACGCCCGGGCCGATTTGCGCCGCGTCCCGCACCATGGTCCGGAACTTGAGCATGGTGAAGGGACGGCCGTCGCGGCCCGCCCGCAGCCCGCGGTAGACCACCGGCCGGCCGTCGCGAAGCAGGACGAGGCCGGCGATCGCGAGCAGGAGCGGCGAGAGCACGATCAGTGCGCTTGCCGCGAACGCAACGTCGATCAGCCGCTTCACCATCCCCGCGCCCCTCGAGCCTCCTAGGCGGTAGCCGAGCTCAACGCCTCCCCCCGCCACCGGAGCCGGAGACGGTCACCTCCGGCTCGGCCGCCTCCGCCACCGCGATGCCGGGCCCTAGCTCGTCGCTCTGACGGGCGCCATAGCCGTAGTAGTACTCGCTCGAGTAATACCCCTGCGCGCCCCCTGGCCGCAGCTTGTTGACGACAGCCCCGATGACGTGCGCCCCAACCCGGTCCAGCGCCTGCTTCGCGTGCAGGACCGTGGAGTACGTCGTGCGCCCGCTCTCGATGACCAGGATCACCCCGTCGACCATCGAGGACAGCACTGCCGCGTCGGTGACGGCGTTGACCGGCGGCGTGTCCAGGACGACGAACTCGAACTCGCTCTGCAGCTGCCCGAGGACAGCCCGCGTCCGGGCCGAGCCGAGCAGCTCGGAAGGATTCGGGGGCGTCGGGCCCGACGGCAGCAACGCGAGGTCGGCGACACCCTCGATGTCAGACAGAACCTCGTGCTCCGTCATCTCCTGGATAACCAGGTTCGACAGCCCGACGTTGCGGACGAAGCCGAAGTTCCGATGCTGGGACGGCCGCCGGAAGTCCGCATCGACAAGGACGGTGCGGTGCCCGGACTGGGCGAGGGCGACGGCGAGATTGGCTGCGGTGCGCGACTTCCCCTCGTCGGGCGAGGCCGACGTCACCACGATCGTCCTGACGGGACGGTCCACGGTGGAGAACAGCAGGTTGGTGCGCAGCGAGCGATACGCCTCCGCCGCCGGCGTCAGCTCCTGCATCACGGTCAGCTCACCCCGGCGCTCCCTGCGAGCCGCCGAGTAGGCGATGTGGGCGATCGGCACCAGCCCCGTCCGTTCGATGAGCTCTTCGTCGGACTTGACGCTCTGGTCCAGGTAGTCGCGGAGCAGCGCGGCGCCAACTGCGAGCAGGAGCGCGGCGGCGGCCGCGATGACCACGTTTCGGGGGATGCTCGGCGACGACGGGCTCGTGGGCAACGCCGCCGGTGAGACGATGACGAAGTTGTCCGGACTGGTCCCGGGCGCGTTCTCCTGCGCTTGCACCTGTTTCATCGTGCCGATGAAATCGCTCATCAGCTGGTTCGCGACATCTCGAGCCAATGCTCGGTTCGTGTTGCTCACCGTGATGTCGAGAATCGTGGTGCTCGTCCGCGGCGTCACCTGAATGTCTTTCTGCAATTGATCGGGAGTGGTGTTGAGCTTGAGATCTCCGATCACCTTCTGCAGGATCGGCCGCTCGACCATGAGCTGAGCGTATGTCTGCGTGATCTCGTCGCTCGTCTGGGTCACGGTCCCGGTTCCGGCTGCGACCGAAAGGGGTTGTGCGGGGCGCACGAGCATGGAGGCGTTCGCCTGATAGACGGGCGGCAGCCGCCAGGAGATCACGCCGGCCACGAGTCCCGCCAGCAGGGGACACAAGATGAGGAGCCAGAGGCCGCGTCGCAGGGCCCGAAGGTACCGCCTCAGCTCCACGTGGAGCGCCCCGTGCTCATGCTGCGACCGTACAACGGCATCGTCATCTCCTCACCCACTGGTTAGGGTCGATCTTGTCATGTTCAATGCTCAACCGCAACCGAGGAAGGTGTTCCACCGGTTGTCGCTAGCCTAGTGTAAGGATGGCTGCCCCAGAACCGAGACCGAACGCGGCGCCGGGTGTCCGCGCGCGCGTCGACCTCCACGTCCACAGCGATGCCTCACACGATTGTCGGGTGCCCGCTGCGGAGATGGCACTGGCAGGCCGGCGATTCGGCCTGGGTCCGCTCTTCCTGACCGATCACGACTC
>JBAPVZ010000569.1:0-7743 GCA_049283435.1 Candidatus Dormiibacterota bacterium | reverse complement strand
CGACACAGCAGCGGCTCCGGGAAGCAGCCCAGGAGGCATCGAGGGCAGGATCGGTCGCCGAACTGACGGAGATCGTCGAGCACGGCGAAGCACTCGAGCGCGACCTGCGCGGGCGCCTCGCGAAAGGCCGGACTCGGCAGCGCGAGGACAGAGCCGGCCGGCAGCCTGAGCGGTCGGGGAGACGGCACCGGGGCGCCTGAGCTCACTCCGGTCTGTCTCCCGCCGCCCCCCACGGTTCCGCCCGATCCCGCCGGCGCCCGGTCCGAGATGCCCCGCGCACGGGGAGCCAGGGCCGGTGGCTCCTCAGTCGCCCGCAGCGGCGGTCGCCGCGCGCTCGTTTCGTCGCCTGTCGATCGCGACCTGGATCGCCTCCCAGTCGACGTCACGGAAGTTGTGCATGGGGCAGAACTTCGGTCCGCACATAGAGCAGAACTCGGCCGACTTGAAATAGTCGTCGGCGAGCGATTCGTCGTGCATCGCCTGCGCGGTCTCGGGGTCGAGCGCGAGCTCGAACTGCCGGCGCCAGTCGAAGCCGAAGCGCGCCTCCGACAGGGCTCGGTCCCAGCGGGCCGCCCGCCGGCTCCCACGCGCGAGGTCGGCGGCGTGGGCCGCGATCCGGTAGGCGATGAGCCCCTGTTTGACGTCCTCCGCATTGGGCAGGCCGAGGTGCTCCTTCGGCGTCACGTAACAGAGCATCGAGGTGCCGTGCCAACCGACGATCGCCGCGCCGATCGCCGACGTGATGTGGTCGTAGCCGGGCGCGATGTCAGTGACGAGCGGTCCCAACGTGTAGAACGGCGCTTCCTGGCACACCTCCTGCTGGCGCCGTACGTTCATCTCCAGCTGGTCCAGCGGCACGTGCCCCGGCCCCTCCACCATCACCTGCACGTCGCGGTCCCAAGCTCGCTGCGTCAATTCGCCAAGCGTGTCGAGCTCGGCGAACTGCGCGGCGTCGGACGCATCGGCGATCGAGCCCGGTCGCAGCCCGTCCCCGAGCGAAATCGTGACGTCGTGGCGGCGGCAGATCGCGAGCACGTCGTCGAAGCGCTCGTAGAGGGGGTTGTCCTGCTTGTGCTCGATCATCCAGCGCGCGAGCAGCCCGCCGCCCCGGGAGACGATGCCGGTCACGCGGCGCCGGCACTTCGCCAGATGCTCGAGCCGGACCCCGGCATGGATCGTCATGTAGTCGACGCCCTGCTCGGCCTGCTGCTCGATCACCTGCAGCAGCAGGTCGGCGGTCAGGTCCTCGGGCTGCTTCACCTGCTCGATGGCCTGGTAGATCGGCACCGTCCCGATCGGCACGCTGGCGGCAGCGAGGATCGACCTACGCGTCTCGTCGATACGCTTGCCGGTCGACAGGTCCATGACGGTGTCGGCGCCCCAGCGCTCTGCCAGGCGCAACTTCTCGACCTCCTCGTCCAGTGAGGAGGTCGTCGGCGAGCTGCCGATGTTCGCATTGATCTTGACGCGCGCCTCGAGGCCGATTCCCATCGGATCGAGCGCGTCATGATGCACGTTGGCGGGGACGACCAGGCGGCCCCGGGCGATCTCGGCGCGGATCGACTCGGCCGGCAACTCCTCCCTCTCGGCGACGCGCCGCATCTCCTCGCTGATCGTGCCCGCGCGTGCGAGCGAGCGCTGCGTGAAGGTGCTCGTGCCTGACGGTGCGGCAGTGCGATGTGCCATCTCGTTCTCCCTTCGCTGGTATGAGCCAGAGCAGGTTCGCGGGTCGACGCTAGGTAGCGCCCTCTCAGCCCCTCAGTCAGGGACCCCCCGGATCGACAGGGCGGAGTCTAGCAGCGCGATGTGGCACCTGAGCCGAATGCGGACGCTCGGTCGTACTGGTGCCGAACGGGCGCCGAATGCCGGCATTCGGCCGCAAAATCGCCTCGCCATGCGTTCGATCGCCGGCATTCGGCCCCCGTCGTGGCCCTTCGCGTTCCCGACTGCCGCCGGCGTGCGTGACCTGCTCGCGGCCGCCACCTACGATGGGCACACCTCGATGGAGAGCATCGCGCCCCTCAATCCGCGCTCGCTGCTCTTCACCCTCTACGGCGACTACGTGCACCCGGCGGGTGAGGAGGAGATCCGGGTCAACGCGCTCGTCAAGCTGGCCGAGGTGCTCGGCGTGTCGGGCACGTCGTTGCGCTCGGCGCTGTCCCGCATGACGCGGGAGGGCTGGCTCGTCTCGCGCCGGCAGGGCGGGCGGCCTCGTTACGGCCTCTCGCCACGCGGCTTCCAGCTCATCGAGGAAGGGACCCGTCGCATCTACGGCCATCATCGCGCGACCTGGGACGGTCGCTGGCTCGTCGTCTCCTACTCGCTGCCCGAGCACCGGCGGGGCGAGCGTGACCGGCTCCGCGAGGGCCTCAGCTTCCTCGGCCTCGGCTCGCTCGGCAACGGCCTCTACGTCTCGCCGCACGACCTGCGCGCCGACGTCGGCCAGCTCGCCCGGCGCTGCGGCGCGCTGGAGTCGGTGACCGTGTTCCGAGCCGCCCTCGACTGGCCGGCCGACCCGCAGGGGATCGTGCGCCGAGCCTGGGATCTCCACGCGGTCGCGACCAGCTACCAGGACTTCCTCCGCCGGCTCGCACCGATCCTGCGGCAGACCCGGCGCGTCGGTGACGAGGAGGCGTTCCGCAGCCGGTTCCTGCTGACGCACGAGTACCGCCGCTTCCTGTTCGGTGATCCTGAGCTGCCCGATCAGCTGCTGCCCGACGGCTGGGTCGGCGCCGCCGCCCACCGCGAGTTCCTGGAGGCGAACCGCCGCCTGCGCAGGCAGGCCGATCGCTTCTACCGATCTATTGCATTCTCACCCACGATCGCCGACAATAGCGACACAAATACTCGAGGCTGAGGAGCGCCCATGGCATCCGCGAACCCGACCTTCGACACCCTGCTCAAGCGGGGGGATCTCATCGAGTCGCCGGCCGAGATGACGCCGGAATACCAGCAGGAGCTGCGGCACACGCTGCTCGTGTCCGGCGACACCGAGCTGATCTCGGCCCCCGCGTACTACCTGGCCACGCAGCGCGCCCCGAGCGTGAACGCCTTCATGACCGGCATCTCGATCATCCAGGACGAGCTCGCGCACGCCCACATCGCCTACCACCTGCTGGAGGAGCTGGGCGTCGACCAGGAGCAGGTGATCTTCTCGCGCGATCCCAAGTCGTTCCGTTACCCGTATGCGTTCGACGTACCGCTGGAGAGCTGGACCGAGCTCATCGTGGCGAACCTCTTCTACGACCAGGCCGGGTTCTGCCTGCTCGGCGACATCCACGAGCACTGCTCGTACGGGCCTTGGAAGCGCGGCCTCAACAAGGTGATGGCGGAGGAGAACTTCCATCTGCGCAACGGCCGCACCTGGAGCAAGCGAATGGCGGCGGCCGGGGGGGCGACGAAGGACGAGCTGCAGCGGGCGATCGACTGGATGTTCCCGCTCACCGTGGAGTGGTTCGGCCTGCCCGACCGCTTGAAGCAGCACTCGACGCAGCTCGATTACCGCCTGAAAGGAAAGTCGAACGATCAGCTGCGGCAGTGGTGGCTCTCCCTCGTCGTCCCCTACTGCGAGGAGATCGGCGTCCGTGTGCCCGCTCACCGCGAGGCGCGCGCGGGTGGGGGCGAGGGAAGGTCGAGCCAGGAAACGTCGGGCGGGGTCGCCGAGGAGTGGGTGCTCGACTATCCCTTCCCCTGCGCGTTCGATCCCGAGGCGAAGCGCTGGGACGTCGGCCACCCGAGCGACTGGGACCAGGTGCTCGCCCGCTGGCGCGCCCGCGGCCCCCGCAATGCCGAGATGGTCGCGATGTTCCAGGAGGAGTTCCACAACTTCCGCCGGCAGCACGGCGGCGAGGCGGCCTGAGCGTGGACGGCTGCGGCCTGGACCTGGACGCCCTGCGCGACGCGCTCCGCGACGTCGACGACCCGGAGATGCCGGTCAACATCGTCGACCTCGGCCTCGTCTACGGTCTGCGAGAGAGCGCCGGCGAGGTGACCGTCGACCTGACGTTCACCGCCATGGGCTGTCCGGCGTCGGCGTTCATCCTCGAGGACATCGAGGAGCGTCTGCTGCGTGAGCCCGGAGTCGGCAGCGTCCACGTCAACGTCGTCTGGGATCCGCCCTGGAGCACGCGTCGCCTGACCGAGGCCGGCCGCGACGCGCTCGAGGTGTGGGGGCTCGCCGTATGACGTCCCTGGGGTCGCGGGAGTTCAAGCGGGTGCACGAGCACGTCCAGGCCTATGACGTGTTCGCACGCAAGGCGCGTATCGACCCCCTGCACCAGGTGGGGAGCGTCGTCGCACCGGACGCCGACCTCGCGGCGGCATACGCGCGGGCGACCTACGACGAGGAGCGCTGGGTCGAGATGATGATCGTGCCGCGCGACGCGATCACGACGCTCTGGGCGCCGGGGAGCGACGAATGAGCCTGGCGGCCGTCGTGCTCAGCCTGGCCGACAGCAAGCAGCTCCTCGGTCTCCGCTATGCGGAATGGGCGGTTCGCGCGCCATCCCTGGAGGCCGACATCGCTGCGGCCGCGATGGGGCTCGACGAGATCGGCCACTCGCGCGTCCTCTACGGCTGCCTGGAGCCGCTCGGCGAGGACCCTCGGGGGCCGGAGCGCCAGCAGGATCCGGCCGCGTATCGCAACCTCGCCTGGGTCGACCGCTCGTGGACCTCGTGGGCGCAGTTCGTCGCCGCCAACGCGATCCTCGACAACGCGCTGAGCGTCCTGCTCCGCGCCTGCCTGGAGGGCCGGTCCGAGGTGTTGCGCACGCGCCTGCGCAAGATGCTGCAGGAGGAGCGCTACCACCGCTTGCACGGCCGCAGCTGGCTCGCGCAGGAGCCCTCCGACCTGTCGACCGGCCCGCTCGGCGACGCCTGGCGGGAGGCGCTGGAGCTGTTCGGGCCTGCCGACGGTGAGCTGGCCCAGCTCGCCGCGCAGGGAGATCTGTCGGCCGGCCCCGCCGAGCTACGCGTTCGCCTCGAGGAGCGTATCGAGCTGCGGGGCCCGGACGTCGCCATCGACTGGGCCCGGTGGGACCCGGTGCGCCGCCGCTCGCAGCCCGGAGCGATCGACGAGGCCACGTTCGCGATGCTGCGCGGCCTGGAGGAGCGCACCCATGCGCGAGCCGGCGCACCGCGAACCTGACCCGCGCGGGGCGCCGCGCTGCCCCAGTTGCGGCAGTCGCGACCTGGATCTGCTCTCCCTCTTCGGCACGCAGGCGATGACGCTGCAGTATCGCTGCCGCGAGTGCCGGACTCCGTTCGAAGCGATCAAGTACGAGGACGACGCGGAGGCGGGCGACTGATCGTCGCCCCCGCCGTTCTGCCTCCACGCCACCCGAACCGGAGCGGCGGGCCTCAGGGCTGCTCCTGCCGCTCGTCGCGCAGGTCGTAACGCAGGAACAGGTGCGACCCCTCGGTCTTCAGGCTGCGCAGCGTGGCGACCACCGGCCGCTCCGGCAGCAACTCGACGCCGTGCACCATGGCGAGCCGGGAGTCGCCCCCCATCCGTCCGGCGAGGACCGGCGACAGCGTCAGGAACAGCTCGTCCAGCAGCCGGTCGCGGAGCAGCGAGCCGAGCAGGTGCGGGCCGCCCTCCGTCAGCAGGCGGCGATGGCCCTCCGCCCGCACCGCCTCGATGATCGCGCGGCTGGTCAGTCGCGCCTCCCCGAGCGAACGCAGCTGCGCCGACGCCGGCAGCCGGTTCCCCAGCCGGCGGGCACCGGCATCGGTCGTCAGCACGAGCGCGCTGTCGTGCAGCGCCGGCTGCGCCGGGTCGAGATTCCCGCTCGCGGTGACGACGACGAGCTGGGGGGCCCGCACCTGCAGCCGCGTGAACGCCTCCTGCAGGTCGGGGTAGACGTGGCCCGGCGTCCAGTGGTGGTTCCAGCCGTCGCGCACCGTGCCCGCGCCGACGACCACGCAGTCGGCGAGCGACCGCAGGATGCCCATGACGAGGCGATCGGCCTCACTGTGCAGCGCGATCGTGGCCGGTCCGCCGCCGTCCACCTCCAGCGCGACGACACCGTCGAGCGACTCGACGAAGTTGGCGTAGCACGTCTCGGCCGGCATCGTGAGGCCGCCGCCGTAGAGCGCCGAGATCGCGTCGGGCAGCGTGCCGGCCGCCGAGCCGTCGTCGACGAGCGTGCGCAGCGGCTCCACGCGTCCACCGTACTGAATTGACGCACTCGGCATGAACTCGGTCCGGAGGTATGGTCGGAACGGTGAACACCGCGATCGCACGCCGGCGGCCATTGCCGATCGCGCCGCTCGCGGCGCTCGCGCTCGGCATCGAGTTCGCCAGGATCGAGCTCGCCCGAACGCCGGCGCTCGCCCTCCCCGCCTTGCTCGCCGGCGGCCTCGCGCTGTGCGCGCTCGGCACCGGCATGAGCCCCGCGCGGCTCGGGCTCGGCTGGGATCGTCTACCGCAGCGACTGCTCGGCGGGGCGGCACTCGCCGCGATCCTGCTGCTGCCGGCCGCGGTGCGCTGGCACGGCGGCCCGGCACTCGCGATGCCCTGGTCGGTCGCCGCGGTCGCCGTGTCGGTCGGCGAGGAGGTCGCGTTCCGCGGGGTGCTGTTCGCCGCCATCGAGGAGCGGTTCGGCGCCGGCTGGGCGGTCGTCGGGACGGCGCTGCTCTGGACGGCCGCCCACGCCCTCAGCCATCCCCCCGCGTTCTGGCCCGTCGTCGCCGCGCTCGGACTGCTGCTCGGCCTCTGGCGCTGGCGCTTCCACGACCTGGTCGGGCCGATCGTCGGCCACGCCGTCGCCGATCTTGCGCTGTGAGCGACGTTCGAACCGCCGCCCACCGCCGGTGGCTCGCGCTGGCCGTGCTCGCCGGCGCCGTCGTCGCCTACCTGCTCGCGGCCTGGGCGGTGCCGCCGGGATTCTTCGACGGACTGACGCCTCCCGCGCCGTACCGCTGGAACTCGACTCCGCCCGGCGTTCCCGAAGGGGGCGGCCCGCCGCTCGCCGGCTCGACGAGCATCGCGCTCGGGGCGAACGGCAGCGCACCGCCCGGTACCGCGTTCACCGCCGACGGGCAGGCGACGATCAGCTGGACGGCGGGCGCGTTCAAGGCGCCGCGCGGGCAGCGCCGCCTCGTGCTCCGGCTGACCCCGGTCCGCAGCTTTCCCGCGCCCGGCTCGCTGCAGCTGAGCACGAATGCGTACTGCATCACGAGCACGGCGCCGATCGCAAACGGCCGGAACGTGCTCGTCTCGCTCGCCTACTCGGACGCGCTCGCGACGCCGCCGAGCGACATCTACGGCGCGACGCAGGGAGCCGGTTGGCGGGCGCTCTCGACGCAAAGCTCCCCACAGCCGTTCACCATCTCCGCGGAGACCTCGACGCTCGGCTGCTTCGTCGCCGGGCGCGGCACGCCGCCCGCCCCCAGGTACGAGCAGCCGATGTCACTTCTCGTCGGCGGGCTGCTTCTCCTCGTCCTGCTCGGTGGGGGCGGACTCCTCGCCGTCCGCCGCCGCTTGCGTACCCGCGCCGCCCGGTAGCGCCGGCCGGCCCAGCTCGCGCCGGCCAGCAGCACCCGGTCGTGCACCTCGCCGGAACCGCCCACCTGCCGGCAATGCGACGTTCGTAACGGGAAGATGGCGTCCGCTTGCCGGCGATCGGCGGGATCGGAACGCTCAGCCCTCGGCCGCGCGCGAGATCGGCGTGACGGGCTCCGTGCGCACATCGAAGCCGCGCCACCAGGTCGCCCGCTCCGGTTCCATGCGCAGCAGCGTGC
>JBAPVZ010000568.1:0-3860 GCA_049283435.1 Candidatus Dormiibacterota bacterium | reverse complement strand
CAGCAGTGCCGCCACCCCGAGGGCGATCCACAGGACGTTCAACAACAGTCGTACCCCCCTTGGCAGGTCACGAAACGGTTGTCGCCATTGTGCGGGCGCCGGGACGCAGATGTCAGCGAGGGCGCCTTCGCGGGCGCGGCAGGTGGTCGGCCAGCGGTTGGAGCACGACGACGAAGACGAGGCTCGGCAGGAGGTTCGCATCGCCGAGCTGGAGCGCCGGCAGGCCGAGGACGGCCCAGATCTGGCCGAGCAGCACCCCGAGCGCGGTCAGCAGGAGCACCGACAGATAGCGGCGGCGGCGGTAGGGCCAGAAGGCGAACAGGATCTGCGATGCCGCCAGGACGACGAGCACGCAGAGCAGGTAGCCGGGCCGGATCAGTTGCAGGACGTGGAGGGGATCCAAGCTTCACAGATTGTCGTGGGCGGCACCCGCCGCCTGCAAGGAGGAGAGGGGCACCGCCGAAATGGAGCCGGTGGGTTGTCCTGATTCTCTCAGGTGGGTCCCCTGCTCGACGCTTGCCCACGTCCCGCTCTCGCGGGCATGTGGTCCACGCCGGGACTCCGGGGTCCCGTCATATTTTCTATTGGGCAACGCGCACGTGACAACCCCATTCCGGACGGGCCACCTGATAGTACCTGGCGGGACCAGGACTTATGCCCGCGTCTTCGCTGGAAGCTGGACGCGAAGGTGGAGATCCTCCAGCTGCCGGTCGTCGACGCGGGAGGGCGCGTCCATCAGCAGGTCCTGGTTGGACTGCGTCTTCGGGAACGCGATCACGTCGCGGATGTTGTCGGTACCGGCGAGCAGCATCACGATGCGGTCCAGCCCGGGGGCGATGCCACCGTGCGGCGGGACCCCGTACTCGAACGCGCGCAGCAGATGGCCGAACCGGTCCTCGATCTCGTCATCGGGCAGCCCGAGGATCTGGAACACCCGCTCCTGCAGTGCTCGATCGTGGATCCGGAGGCTGCCGCTCGCCAGCTCGTAGCCGTTGCAGACGATGTCGTAGGCGTGAGCGCGCACGTCGTAGGGCCGGGAGTCGATGAGGTCCAGGTCCTCCTCCATCGGCCGGGTGAACGGGTGGTGGCCGTAGGTCAGATTGCCGTCGTCGTCCTCCTCGAAGAGGTTCATCGGGTAGATCCACAGGAATTTCCACTCGTCCTGGCGGATCAGGCCCCGGCGGCGTGCAATCTCGGTTCGGATCAATCCCATCACGGTCTCCGCCTTGCGGCGGCGATCGGCGGCGATCAGCACGACGTCATCGGGCCCGGCGCCGACCGCTCGTTTGACGGCCTCGATCTCGGCCTCGCCGAGGAACTTGTCGAGTGGTCCGCCGGGCAGCCAGGCGAGGCCCTTCGTGCCCGCGCCCCGGGCGACCGCGACCAGCTCGTCGAGCTCGCGACGAGCCAGATCACGGCCCCCGGGCACCGCGAGCCCGCGGACGACACCGCCCGCATCGAGCGCCTGCCGGAAGACGCGTGCTTCGGTCCTGGCGAGCGCCTCGCCGAGGTCGGCGATCTCGAGCTCGTAGCGCAGGTCGGGCTTGTCGGTGCCGTAGCGCAGCAGGGCTTCGTTCATGCTCATCGTCTGCCAGGGGCGCGGGATCTCGACCCCGGCGAGGTCCTTCCAGAGCCGCCCGATCCAGCCCTCGGCGACCTGGAAGACGTCCTCCTCGTCACAGAACGACATCTCCAGGTCCAGCTGGGTGAACTCCGCCGCGCGATCGGCCCGCAGATCCTCGTCGCGGAGGCAGCGGGCGATCTGGTAGTAGCGCTGCACACCGGCGACCATCAGCAGCTGCTTCAGCTGCTGTGGCGACTGCGGAAGCGCATAGAACTCTCCGGGGTGCAGGCGCGCCGGCACCAGGAAGTCGCGCGCGCCCTCCGGCGTGCTCTTGGTGAGGATCGGGGTCTCGACCTCCCAGAAGTCGAGCTCGTCGAAGTAGGAGCGCGTCAGTTGGTTCAAGCGGTGCCGGATGCCGAGGATGCGCTGCAGGCGCGGACGGCGCAGATCGAGGTAGCGGTAGCGCAGGCGCGTCGCCTCCTCGGGCTCGTGGTCGTCTTCGATCGGGAAGGGCGGCGTGAGCGAGGACGAGAGCACCTCGAGCCGGCTCGCGAACACCTCGATCTCGCCGGTCGCGAGGTTCGGGTTCTCCGATCCGGCGGGACGCCGCTCGACCTGCCCGGTGACGTGCACCACGTACTCGGCGCGCAGCTGTTCGGCGCCGGCGTGGGCTTCCGGCGCGCGCTCCGGGTTGAACACGACCTGGGCGAGACCCCAGCGGTCGCGAACGTCGATGAAGACGAGGCCGCCGTGGTCACGCCGGCGGGCGACCCAGCCGTAGAGGTCGACCTCGCGGCCCGCGTCCTCGGCGCGCAGCGAACCGCAGTGGGGTGACCGGTATCCGCTCATGTGCATGTCTCCTCAGTCGGCCGCCAGACGGCCGGGAAGGTCGTCCCAGGCCACCTCGTGCTGCTCGCCGCTCGCCAGCTCGCGGAGCTGCACGACGCGCCGCGCCGCCTCGTCCTCGTTCATGATCGCGACCCACCGCGCCCCGCTCTTCGCGGCGCCGCGCATCTTCGCGCGCAGGCTTCGGCGCGAGAAGTCGGCCGCGACCCCAACCATGCGCCGCGCGTCCCGTGCCAGCGCCGCCGTCGCGACGTCGAGCCCGTCGCCGTCCGGCAGCAGCAGGAGGTCCGCTGCTTTCGCGGCCGCCGGTCCGCCGCGCTGCTCGTCGAGCATGAGCACGACGCGGTCGACGCCGCCCGCGAATCCGACCGCCGGCGTGCTCGCGTACCCGAGCGCCTCGGCGAGTCCGTCGTAGCGGCCACCGCCGCCGAGCGAGTTCTGGGCGCCGCCGAGCGCCTGATGCTGGTACTCCCAGACCGTCCGCGTGTAGTAATCGAGGCCGCGCACCAGGTGCGGGTTGAGCCGGTAGGGGATGTCGGCCGCGTCGAGCAGCGCGCGCACCGTCGCCCAGTGTGCCGCGCAGTCGACGCACAGCGCGTCCACGATGCGGGGCGCCCCGTCGCGGAGCCGGACCAGCGCCTCGTCCTTGCTGTCGAGCAGCCGCAGCGGATTCTCCTCGAGGCGCCGGCGATCGTCCTCGCCCAGGGCGCCCGCGTGAGGACGGAAATAGGCGCGCAACTGCTCCAGGTAGGCGGGCCGGCAGGCTCCGTCCCCGATCGAGTTCAGCTCGAGACTCAGCCCGTCGAGGCCCAGCGAGCGGTACCACTCCCAGGTCAGCTCGACCACCTCGGCGTCGAAGGCGGCCCCGGCGTCGCCGATCACCTCGACGTCGAACTGGGTGAACTGCCGGTAGCGTCCGGCCTGCGGCCGGTCGTGCCGGAACATGGCGCCGGTCGTCCAGAGGCGCACCGGCTGCGGACCCTGGTTGAGCCCTCCGTCGAAGTACGCGCGGACGATGCCGGCGGTCGCCTCCGGACGCAGCACGAGCGGTGCGCTGCCGCTCTCCGCGTGCGGCTGGAGCCGGTAGATCTCCTTCCGAACGACGTCCGTGTCGCCGCCGACCCCGCGTTCGACGAGCGCCTCCGGCTCCATCAACGGGGTCTCGATCTCCTGGTAGCCGAAGCGAGTCGCTGCCGCCCGCGCCTTGTCCCCCACCTCGCGCCAGGTCGGGAGCGCGTCGGGGAGGAGGTCGCGGACACCGCGGGCGGCGCGAATCGGTTGGCGTTGCGGCACCGGCAAAGTCTACGGTGCCGCGTCGCTGGCGCCCGCCGGCGACGACCACCGCCCGCGTTACTCGCCGGCGTTACTCGCCGAATGCCGGCAAGCGCGCGCTACCTCGCGTCGCGAAGCGACCGGGCGCCGGCAGACGGCGTCCCGCCGGCGGCGTCCC
>JBAPVZ010000567.1:0-3017 GCA_049283435.1 Candidatus Dormiibacterota bacterium | reverse complement strand
GTCGACATCCCGCACGTCCTGACGGCAGGCCGCTTCCTCCAGCACGGGGATCTCGTCTTCTGGGACGTGCGCGGCCCCGATGGAGCGGTCGCGGTGGCCCTGCGGCACGAGCGGTACGCGAAGCTCGTGGTCGGCGTCACCGACCCTGACGAGTCGGTGCCGAAGATCAATGCCGCCGTGCGCGACCTGGAGGTCGACTGAAACCCTACTCGGGGCGGACCACCTCGAGGCTGGCACCGCAGTTCGGACAGTCGCTGTCGGGCAGCACGCTGACGAGCGTCTCGCAGTGCGGGCACAGCAGATCCACCGGCATCGGGGCGAAGTCGTCCTGAGCCTCCTCGTCCATCGCCGCCGGGACCTCCCCGAGATCGACGGCCGGAGAGCCGCAATTGAGGCAGATGTAGCCCGCCTGAGTGATACGGTGGTCCTGGTAGACACCGCTGGCGTCGAGATCCACCTCGGCGAACATGGCCCGGAAGAGCTCGCTCCCGCATCGCGCGGAACACGTCAACCACACGTCGCCGAGCCTACGCCGCGCCGAGTGTGACCCGCGCCGGATCCCCCGCACGTGGGAAACTGACGGTCGTGCGCGGCTTTGCGATCGCCATCGTGCTCGTCGTCATCCTCGTCGGCGGCGTGCTCTCGTTCCGCCCCGGTGGGCTGCGCCGGCAGATGCGCTTCGCCGCGCGCCGGCTGCGGATCGCGCTGATCATGGCCGGCATCTACATGGTCGCCTCGGCACTGATCCGGATCTTCGTGTCCAGCGAGGTGTGGGCGGACGCCGGCATGATCGGCCTCGGCCTGGCGCTCGCGATCACGTTCCTCTTCATCGCGCAGGACCCCCCGCTGGAAGCCGGGCGCTGATCGAGACCGTTCTCGTCAGCTCGCCGCCCAGCTCGCCCAGCGGGTGACGCCGAGGCGGAGCACGGGGCCGGGCGGGGTCGCGCGCCGGTATTGCGGGTACTTGTCGGCGAGCAGGCGCCGCGCGTGCTCGTCCTCCGGCCCGCGCGCCAGCGTCCCGGCCCGGCACTCCAGCCGGACCCACCAGAGACGGGACCAGTCCTCCTCGTAATGGTCGACGAGCAGCGTCGCGCGCGCATCGCGCTCGACGTTGCGCAGTCGCTGGAGCTGCAGGGTCCGTTTCGGCTTCGCATCGACGACCGAATAGAGCACGTCCCCCTCCAGCACGAAGCAGATCGGCACCGCGTGGGGACCGCTGGGGCCGATCGTCGCGAGCCGTGCGACCCGGGCGGCGGCGACGCGGCGACGAGCCTCCGGTTCGTCCATGCCGCAATTCTGAGAACGAATGCGCTCCAACTGCAAAAGGGAGAGGAAAATAGGTGAGTGCGGCGAGCGACCGATCCGGGCGCCCGTGCGTTGTGATTGATGGAGCAGTAGAGAGAAATGGCGTTGGTCTGGATCGTGGTGGCACTCGTCTTCGCGATCACCGAGGTGGCGACGGTCGCGCTGTTCGCCGGCTTCCTCGCCATCGGGGCGCTCGGTGCAGCGGTCGTCGCCTTCGTCGTCCCGCAGTCCGAGCTCGCGCAGGCGATTGCGTTCGTCGCCGTCTCCGCGGTCGGTGTGCTCGTGGTGCGGCCCTTCACGCTGCGCCACCTGCGCCATCCGGTGCGGGCCGAGTCGCTCTCCGGTGCACGGTCGATGATCGGCGAGACGGCGCTCGTCGTGCGCCGCATCGGCGGCGGCGAGCTGCGAGGCCATGCCCGCATCCTCGGCGAGAACTGGCCGGCGCTCGCCCTCGACGGGGAGCCGATCGAGGCCGGTAGCGACGTCCGCGTCGTCGACATCCACGGCGCCACGCTCGTCGTGGAACGCGTTCTGTCCAGCGCTCCTGGAACTTCCGCCGTCGGTGGCGCGCGGGGTCCGGCATGATCTGGGTGATTCGATCGGACGCTCGCCGCCCGATCACATGGGTGGCGCCGACTGACGTCTCCCTCGGAGGTGCTTTCTGATGCAGGCCGTTATCCCGGCCGTCGTCGTCATCGTCATCGTCGCGATCTTCGTGCTGGTGACGCTCGCCCGCACGATTCGCGTCGTCAACCAAGGTCTGGTCGGCGTCATCCTCCGGCTGGGCCAGTTCCATGCCGTTCGCAACCCAGGGCTCACGATCCTGATCCCGTTCGTCGATCGCATCATGTACGTCGACATGCGGGAGACGCCGCGCACCGGAGAGCGGCAGGACGTGATCACGAAGGACAACGTGTCCCTCGCCGTCAACACGACGATCTTCAGCCAGGTCATCGATCCCCGCCTCGCCCTGTTCGCCGTCAGCAACTATTTCGTCGCGATCGACCAGCTGGCGAAGACGACGTTGCGCTCGGTGATGGGTTCCCTGCAGCTCGACGAGTGCCTGAGTCAGCGCGAGATGATCAACGCTCAGCTCCAGACCGCGATGGAATCGGTCACCGACAAGTGGGGCATTCGGATCAACCGGGTGGAGATCCTGGACATCATCCCGCCGCAGCAGATCCTCAACGCGATGGCGCTGCAGAAGCAGGCGGACCAGGAGAAGCGGGCGGCGATCCTGCAGTCCGAGGGTCAGCAGCAGTCCTCGATCAACATCGCCGAAGGCGCGAAGCAGGCCTCGATTCGCAAGGCCGAGGGCGACCGGCAGGCCCAGATCCTGCGGGCTGAGGCAGAGCGACAGGCGCTGATCCTTCAGGCGGAGGGCAGCAAGCAGGCGCAATCCCTGGAGGCGGACGGCCGCGCCGCCGCGATCTCCAAGACCTACGGCGCGATCAACGACGGTCACCCGAATCCGGAGCTGCTCGCCGTGCTCCAGCTGGATATGCTCGGCCGCCTGTCCACGAGTCCGAACACGAAGCTCGTCGTGCCGGTCGAGACGGCAGGGCTGCTCGGCGCGAGCCAGGCGCTGAAGTCGCTGCTCGACAACGTGCCGGCCGAGGCTGCGGGTGGCGCGACCAACGGCCAGGTCGTCGCCGCGGTGCCGCCGACCCGGTAGCGTTCGCCGGCCTTCGCTCGGGCGAGACCACCCCGGC
>JBAPVZ010000566.1:0-4957 GCA_049283435.1 Candidatus Dormiibacterota bacterium | reverse complement strand
GGTCGAGGCTGCCGGTGCGCTCGGGTATCCGGTCGCGCTCCGGGTCTGCGCTGCGGGGATCGCTCACAAGTCGGAGCTGGGCGGCGTCGCGCTCGACGTCGACACCGACGCGGCGGTCAGGGCCGCGTTCGCGAGCGTCGGCGCCGGACGACCGGTGCTCGTGTCCCCGATGCGAAAGGGGGGCGTCGAGCTGCTGGCCGGTGTCACCGGCGATCCCACGTTCGGCCAGGTGCTCGCCGTCGGGTTGGGCGGCATCTGGGCCGAGACGCTGCACGACGTCGCGCTGCGCGTCCTGCCTGTCGACGCGACGGACGTTGCCGAGATGCTCGGCGAGCTGCGCGGGGCGCCCCTGCTGCAGGGGGCACGAGGGGCCGACCCGGTGGATCAGGTCCGGCTCGTCGAGCTGCTGCTCCGCCTGAGCCGGGCGGCGGCGCTGCTCGGGCCGCACCTCCAGGCGGTCGAGGTGAACCCGCTCTGGTGCGGTGGCGGCCAGATCGAGGCGCTCGACGTGCTCGTCATCACGAAGGAGGCCTGAGATGCCGGGGATGGTGTTCAGCGAGGAGCAGGAGGAGTTGCGCCGCACGGTGCGCCACTTCCTCGAATCGAAGTCGCCACCCTCCGAGGTGCGCCGGCTGATGGAGACCGAGGAAGGCTACAGCAGTGCGGTGTGGGAGCAGATGGCGGAGCAGCTGGGACTCCAGGCACTGACGGTGCCGGAGCGGTGGGGTGGGGTCGGCCTCGGACAGGTCGAGCTCGCGATCGTGCTCGAGGAGATGGGGCGGACGCTCGTCTGCGCCCCCTACTTCGCGACCGTCGTGCTCGGCGTCAACGCGCTGCTCACCGCCGGCGACGAAGAGGCGTGCGCCGAGTACCTGCCCCGGATCGCGCGCGGAGAAGTGATCGCGACGCTGGCGCTGACCGAGGACGAGGGTCGCTGGGACGAGGACGGGGTCGCGCTCGAGGCACGGCGCTCGGGCAGCGAATGGCGGCTCGACGGGCACAAGACCTACGTGCTCGACGGGCACACCGCGCAACTCCTGCTGGTGGTCGCGCGCACCGCCGGCGGTCTTTCGCTGCTGGCGGTGGAAGGGGACGCCGGCGGCCTGACGCGGACGGCGCTGCCGACGCTGGACCAGACGCGGAAGCTGGCGCGGGTCGAGCTCTCCGGCACCCCGGGCCGGCTGATCGGAGTCGAGGGCGGGGCCGGGCCGGCGCTCGCCCGGACCCTCGATCTGGCGGCGATCGGCCTGGCGGCGGAGCAGGTGGGGGGAACCCAGCGCTGCCTCGAGATGAGCGTCGACTACGCGAAGATGCGCTACCAGTTCGCCCGGCCGATCGGCAGCTTCCAGGCGATCAAGCACAAGTGCGCCGACCTGCTGCTGCAGCTGGAGTCAGCCCGCTCCGCCGCCCGGTACGCGGCCTGGGCGGCGGCCGAGGATTCGCCCGAGGTGCCGGTCGTCGCCAGCCTCGCCAAGGCCGTGTGCTCCGACGCCTACTTCCACGCGGCGGCGGAGAGCATCCAGATCCACGGCGGCATCGGGTTCACCTGGGAGCACGACGCGCACCTCTTTTTCAAGCGGGCGAAGTCGAGCCAGCTGATGTTCGGTGACGGCGCATACCACCGCGAACACCTCGCCCAGCGGATCGGGGTGTGAGACATGCCGCTCGACCAGTCCGTGATCGGCGTCGAGAACGAGCCCGCCGAGCGGTCCTGGGACGCGACCGACGCGATCCTCTACGCGCTCGGCGTGGGAGCGGGCCTGGGCGGCCCGACCGGCGAGCTCGAGTTCACGACCGAGAACAGCGAAGGGGTCGAGCAGCACGTGCTGCCTACATTCGGCGTGCTGATCGCCCGGGCGGGAGCGCGGCGGCGGCTCGGCGGCTTCGACCCGGCGATGCTCGTCCACGCCGAGCAGGAGCTGACGCTGCCCGGACGGCTGCCGGTGCGGGGCACCTCCCGCACGACCTCGCGGGTCACCGGCATCTGGGACAAGGGGTCGGGCGCCCTCGTCGTCACCGAGGCGGTCGCGGTCGACGCCGCGAGTGGGCGACCGCTCGTCACGACGCGCTCGTCGGTGTTCATCCGCGGGGAGGGCGGTTTCGGCGGCGAGCGCGGGCCGTCCTCAGCCTGGCAGCGCCCCGAGCGGCCACCTGACGAGCGGATCGAGTACGCAAACCGGCCTGAGCAGGCGCTGCTCTACCGGCTGAGCGGCGATCGCAACCCGCTCCACTCGGACCCGGCGTTCGCCGCCAGGGCCGGGTTCCCGCGCCCGATCCTGCACGGCCTGTGCACGTACGGCTTCACCGGGCGGGCGCTGCTCCATGCACTCTGCGGCTCGGACCCGGCCCGGTTCGGATCGATGAGCGGCCGCTTCGCCCGACCGGTGTTCCCCGGGGAGTCGCTGACGATCTCGATCTGGGTCGATGGGCCGTCGGCACTCTTCCAGACCTCGACCGAGCGGGGCGGGGTCGTCGTCGACCAGGGGCGGTTCACGTTCGCGGGGGAGAGCTGAGCGCATGGGTGGACTGCTGGATGGGAAGCACGCGATCGTGACCGGCGCGAGCCGCGGCATCGGTGCGGTGATCGCGCGCCGGTTCGCCGCCGAGGGTGCGGCGGTGGTCGTGAGCGCTCGCAGCGCGGACGTCTCGCCGAGTGCCTTGCCGGGCACGATCGAGGAGACGGCCGACTCGATCCGGGCCGCCGGCGGGCGCGCGGTGGCGGTACCCGCGGACCTGAGCCGTCATGCCGATCGCGAGCGGCTCGTCGCCGAGGCCGAGCAGGCGCTCGGTGCCATCGACCTCCTCGTCAACAACGCCGCCGTGACCTGGTTCGAGCCGGCAGCGGAGTTCAACCTGCGGCACTACGACGTGATGTTCGAGGTGCAGGTCAAGGCTGCTGTGCACCTGGCCCAGCTCGTGCTGCCCGGCATGCGGGCGCGGCACCGGGGATGGATCTGCAACATCTCCTCCGGCGCGGCGCGGCACCCTCAGATCCCGCCGCACCCGAGGGCGGCGACAGGAACCGGGACCGTCTACGGGATGTGCAAGGCGGCGCTGGAGCGATGCAGCACCGGGCTGGCGGCGGAGGCGTACGCGTGGGGCGTGGCGGTGAACGCGCTGGCTCCGAGCCGCGTCGTGCGGACGCCGGGCACGCTGTTCCACGGGCTGGTCAAGGAGGACGGTCCCGAGGCGGAGCCGCCGGAGGTGATGGCGACCGCGGCGCTCGCGCTCTGCTCGGGGGATCCGGCGACGCTGACCGGGCGCGTCGCCACATCACGGGAGCTGCTCCTGGGGCTGGGGCTTCCCGTCCCCGCGGGCTGAACCCATCGGAGGAGTTCCTGGCAAGGAACGAGGAGCTGGTGATGAACGTGTTCTACGCACGTCGACTGGACCGCTACCCGGTGGGGGGCCGCCGGCTCTGGCTCCTGCTGATGGCGGTGATCGCGAGCTTGGTCGGCAGCTACGAGGCGGAGATCTCGCCAGTGCTGCCCCTGCTGCTCAAGGGACTGGGGATGTCGCTGGCGACCTACGGCCTGATCGCCGGCGTCTCGGTGATCCTGGGCGCCGTCGCGGCCGTCGCGAGCGGGCCGCTGGCGGATCGCTGGGGCCGCGTCACCCTGCTCGTGCCGGCGTTGTTTCTGACCGGGATCTGCGATCTCGCGATGATCCTGGTCCACACCCCGGGCCAGCTGCTCGCGCTGCGCTGCGTGCTCTCGTTCATCGAGGGCTTTGCGGCGACGACGACCGCGGGCCTGATCCGCGACTTTTCCCCTCGTCTGGGACGGGCCACCGCCTACGGGTTCTGGACCTGGGGGCCGGTGGGGGCGAACTTCATGGCGGCCGCGATCGCGGGGCTGACGCTGCCGATCTTCCTCACCTGGCAATCGCAGTTTGTGATCATGGGCTGCATCGCGATCGTCCTGACCGTGATCGTCGCGTTCAACATCGCCGATCTGACCCCGGCGCTGCGGGCGAAGGTGTTCACGACCGAGGACGAGGGGCGCGAGGTCGGGACGGCCGAAGAGCAGGTGCCGGTGGGCAGGGCGCGGGAGCTGCTGCGCCACCCCCACATCTGGGCGCACGCGCTCGGGATCACCTCCTGGCTCGTGCTCTACGAGACGCTTGTCTACTACGGGCCGACGATGCTCGTGCAGTCGTTTCACATCACGCCGTCGAGCGCGGCGACCGTGATGGCGTACTTCTGGGTGCTGAACCTCGGCTCGCTCATCGTCGCGGGCTTCATCTCCGATCGTCTCCGGCTGCGCAAGCCGGTATCACTCGTCGGGGCACTCTGCAGCACGGCGGTCATGGCGTACCTCATCGCGCGCATCGGCGCCGCCGCGGGGACCGCGGAGATCGCGGCCATCGGCGCGGTGCTGGGCTTGTTCCTGGGGGTCGCGTACGGGCCCTGGATGGCCAACTTCTCCGAGAATCTGGAGGACATCAGAGCCTCGCTTCAGGCCACCGGCTGGGGCCTGGAGGGGTTCTGCGTGCGGGTGATGGTCGTCCTCATGGTGATCGTCGCGCCGCTCGTCGTCGCCGCGACCGGCGGCTGGACCACCTGGCTCATCATTGCGACCGCGTTCGAAGCCGCGTACATCCCGGTGATCCTCGCGTTCAAGGGACCGTGGCGCCGCTCTGCAGTGCGGGCCGCGTCCCGCCCGACCGTCGCCTCCTAGCCCGACGCTTCACTCAGCGAGCTTGGTCGGCGCGCGGCTCACGACGGCGGGGTTGGGGCCGAGGCCGCGCGCCGCGGACGTGAGCAGCAATCTGGCGGTGTAGCAAGATTGCTACGATGGTTTCTGATGTCTGACATTCCCGTCCGCGATCTGCGCAACGACGTCAGCGCTGTGCTGCGCCGCGTGGAAGCCGGAGAGCGCCTGCGAATAACCGTCAGCGGCCGGCCGGTTGCGGAGCTCGTGCCCCTGCCGCAGCGGCCGCAGTCGATGCCCTGGGA
>JBAPVZ010000565.1:0-5377 GCA_049283435.1 Candidatus Dormiibacterota bacterium | reverse complement strand
CTATGCGGACCTGCTGCACGCGGTCCGCGTGCGTTCGCTGGCGAAGCTGCGGGAGTTCATGGAGCGCGAGCTACCACCGCCCGAGGAGCCGGCCGATCCCGGCCGGCAGGCATTGCGGCAGCTGACGGCGACCGGCCGCGGCTACGTGCTGTTCGCGGTTCGCGAGCCGGGCCTCTTCGACTGTGCCTGCTGCGGGGCCGTCGATGTCCGGCTGCCACGCGATCCGCTGCTGCTCCTGACCGCGGCGCTCGATGCCTGTGTCGAGGCCGGCATCCTCGACCGCGATCGTCGCGCCGGCGCGGAGGCGCTCGCCTGGATCGGCGTCCACGGCCTGGCCGTGCAGGTGCTGGACGGGATCCATCCGGCGCGCGGTCCGGGCTTCGAAGCGCTGCTCGACCGCACCCTCCTCTTCGTCGCCCGCGGCATCGGGATCGGTCCGCAAGCGCTGGGCGAACTTGACAGAGCGGTCGGTCACCCCGAATGATGAGACAGGTGCCGCAGATATCTTCTTGCGGATCCTCGTCCGGTGCCCCACCGGCGCCGCCGAATCGGGTTCACTCATAGGCATGCAGCGAGCGATACGCGTCCGCTACGGGATCCTCCTTCTGCTCTGCCTGATGTACTTCATCACGTACATCGACCGCACCAACATCTCGATCGCGGGACCGACGATCGCGAAGGACCTCCACCTCAGCAAGACGGCGCTCGGCTTCGTCTATTCGGCGTTCAGCTATCCCTACGCGCTCCTCCAGATGCCGGGCGGCTTCGCCGGTGATCTGCTCGGCCCCAAGCTCGGGCTCGCGATCGTCGGCGTGATCTGGGCCGGCTCGACGATCGTGACCGGTTTCGCCCGCTCCTTCTGGTCGATGTTCGCCGCCCGCTTCGCGCTCGGTTTCGGCGAGGCCGCCGCCTTTCCGACCGCGACCAGGGCGATGGCGTCGTGGATGCCGCCGACCGAGCGCGGGCTCGCCCAGGGGGTCGTGCACAGCGCGTCGCGCCTCGGCGGCGCGGTAACCCCGCCGATCGTCGTCTTCAGCCTGCTCCGCTGGGGCTGGCCGGCCAGCTTCTACGCGCTCGGCGTCGTGAGTCTGGTCTGGCTCGTCCTGTTCCTGATCTTCTTCCGCCCCGATCCGCAGGCGGACCGGCGCGTCGGCGAGGCGGAGCGGAAGGAGATCGGGGTCCGCACGGTCGTCGCGCGGCCCGAGATCCCCTGGGCGGCGCTGATCCGCGCGCTGTGGCCGGTGACGCTTTGCGACTTCTGCTACGGCTGGGGGCTGTGGGTCTTCCTGACCTGGGTGCCGAGCTACCTGGAGGAGGATCGGCACTTCCCGCTCGCCTCGCTCGCGCTGTTCGCGGCGCTGCCGCTGCTCGCCGGCACCGTCGGCGACACCGCCGGCGGCGTGCTCTCCGACCAGCTGCTCCGCCGAACCCGCAACCTGCGGCTCGCGCGCACCTGGCAGCTCGGGGTGTGCCTCGTCCTGGCGGCGGTTTGTATCGTCCCGGCCGCGTCCGTCGCCTCGCCGATCGCTGCCGTCGTCCTCCTTTCGCTGTCGTTCTTCTTCCTCGAGCTGAACAACGCCGTCCTCTGGGCGATCCCGATGGACGTCGCGCCCGACTTCTCCGGCACCGCGGGTGGCCTGATGAACACCGGATTCGGGGTCGCGGGCATCGTCTCGCCGGTCGTGTTCGGGTTCGTCATCCAGTCGACGGGAAGCTGGCAGCTGCCGTTCTATGCGACCGGCGCGCTGATGGTCGTCGGCGCGATCGTCGCCGTCACACTCATCCGGCCGGACCAGCGCGTGCTGCCGGCGAACGCGCCGCAGGTGGAGGCGACGACCGCGGGGGGCTGAGCGTGCGCCGGGACCTGGCTCGCTCTTAAACCTTGGCCGGCCGCGGGTGGATTACCATGCCCGCCCATCCAGGCGGGCACAACGGAGGATCTGATGGCAGCGACGAATCCGGCAGGGCCGATCAGCCACGTCGTGATCATGGTGCAGGAGAACCACACGACCGACAACTACCTCCGATCGCTGGCGGCCTGGGGCGCCGACGTCGCGACCGGCTGGCCGACCGCGACCAACCCGCCGAGCTCCGACCAGCCGCACGACCGGCGCGCGTACGGGCGCTGGCTGACGAAGCAGATCACCGGCACCCACGTGCAGTTCGACACCCCCGCCGTGCTGCCGTTCTACGCGTGGCTCGCGGCCTCGGGCGCGCTCCTGGAGCATCACTGCGCCGGGTTCGGCACCAACTCGACGCCGAACCATCTGCTGATCGTCGGCGGACAGACGCCGACGCTGAGGAACCCGCCGAGCAGCCAGGCGCAGCCGGTCTGGGACCTCCCGTCGCTGCCCGGCCACGCGGCCGACAACGGCCTGTCCTGGAAGGCCTACACGGGCACCAGCGGCTATCCGATCGAGTTCTATACGCAACTCAAGGGGTCGCCGAACATCGTGCGCTCGGCCCAGTTCGCGACGGACGCCGCCAATAACGCGCTGCCGGCGCTGTCGATGATGTGGCACGACTCACCGCAGGACGAGCACCCGCCGGCCAACGTCACCGTCGGGCACGACGCGATCTGGCAGGCGGTGGACGCCGTCGCGAAGGCCGGTTTGTGGGATTCGACCGTGTTCATGCTGACCTGGGACGACTGGGGCGGATACGACGACCACGTCGCGACGCCGAACGTGGAGACCGATCTCGGCGGCGTGCAGCTGGCCTACGGTCCGCGGGTCCCGCTGCTCCTTTTCGGCGGCCGGGTCAAGCCGGGGATCGAAAGCAGGTGGACGTCCCATGTCTCGGTGCCGAAGACGGCGCTGCAGCTGCTCGGCCTGCCGGCCCTCGGGGTCTCCCGGGTGGACGGCGCTCCCAGCGTCGCCGACCTGGTCGACACCGCGGCCACGACCTCGGGCCTGCCGCACATGCCGGCGCCACCCGCGTTCGGCGCCACGATCACACAACCGACCCCACCGACGCCGGCCCCGCCGACAAAGCCGCTCCCGCCCCCGCCGGTCGCCTCGCCGACGACCGTCGGCCCGGTGCTGCTGCGCGACGGATCGACGCTCCCCGCGCCGAACGACGTCGTACTCCCGAAAGGGGGCTGACGGCCTGAGCCGGGGGCGGGCTTCACGCGTCCTCAGCGGCGGGGGCAGGCGCCGCCGAACCGATCAGCTGCCGGTCGCCATCCTTTCGTCCTTTCGTCGCCAGACCGAAAGCCGGGCGGGTCGCCCCCGCTCAGGATCCATCGCCAGCACGGGGTGCGCTTCGAGTTCCTCGAAACCCTCCTCGAGTCCAGGCAGTCGAGCCGTACGAGGCCCGCGGTCGCCGACGTAGACGACGGTGTCTCCCGACCAGAAGCGGAGGCACTCCCAGAGAGCCGAGAATCGAGGAGGCCAGCAGAGAAAGAGCGTCCGGTCATGATGCCTCGGGAGCACGGTCAGGTCACCTTCGAGCACCGCCGTCCACGGGCGCACCCCACCGGGATGGTAGCGATTCTCGCGTGCCCCGCCTGGGGGGTACCTGGTCGTAGGCGAGCACGTCAGCGCCGATCAGCCGGAGGCGGTACGCCCAGTACCCGGTTCCCGCCCCCATCTCGACCAGGGGGGCGTACCGCGCCACCACGTCGACGAGGTCGGGCTCGGGGAGCACGTACGAGTAGCGCTGAGCGAGCCGGAGCCGGTAGGCGCCCTCGCCGGAACCCAGCGGACGGCGTTCGAAGCAGCGGGTAAACGGATCGCGGTCGTCAGTCAATCAGCTGCCCGTAGCGCACGAAGTCGCAAAGCCCACGAAGAACGAGTCGGTGGTTGAAAGGCCCACTCCCAACAACTCAAGAGATCCTTGTCTGCCTCCCGTCTCTTCGTGCCTTCGTGTGACACTCGTACAGCCGCTACAGCACCCGGCGCCCCTCGAACAGACCGAGCGCGGCGCCACGGAACACACCCGTGGCGGCTCCCGCTCGAGAGCCTGAAGCAGCGCCACGGCTCGCCGTGCTCAGGTTCGCCCAGCGGTGCCACCGGCCCCGGGCTGGTCGGCGCGCGGGCCAAGGGATTGCGCGCGGCCCTTCGGCTCCTCCCAGTCCTCCTGGCGGCCGAGCGCGGTCATGTCCAGGTAGTAATGCGTGCCGCCGACCTGCTCCGTGCCGCGGCCGTAGGTCGAGTAGGTATGGAACACGCGATCACCGTCGCGCAGGAACACGCTCGTGCCGTGCAGCTCCCGTGGCAAGGCAGGCAGGCCGCTCGTTTGCCACTCCGCGGCGGAGCGATAGTTGTAGTGAGGGTCCTCGACCGTTTCGTCGATGGAGACGCCGTAGTCGAAGTTGAAGCGGCTGCCGAAGCTCGAGTACCAGGGAAAGTCCCAGCCCATCTTGTGCTTCCAGCGCTCGATCTTCTCGATCGGGGCCCGGGAGACGGCGGCGATCGTCGTGTCGCGCTCGTGCAGGTGCGCGGTGTTGCCGTACTGGTCGACGCGGCCGGCACAGCTCAGGCAGCCGTCCTCCCAGTCGGGGTCGAACATGTAATGGTCGACGATCAACTGGCGGCGGCCCTCGAAGAGGTCGAGCAGCGTTCGTGGTTTACCGTCCGCTCCGGTGAAGCGGTAATCCTCGGTCACCTCGACCATCGGCAGGCGACGCCGTTCAGCGGCCAGGTCGTCGCGTGCCTTGGTCAGGGCCTTCTCCTTCTCCAGGAGCGCGATGCGTGCCCGGGTCCACTCTTCACGGCTGGCGATCTCCGGCAGGCTCATGGTGCTTCCTCGCTATGGTGCGGTTGTTCATCAAGGTAGACCGATCTTCGGCTGGAAAGTCATCGCCAGTCGAGCCTCCGTGGAGTCACCGAGTGGGGGGTGCGCGTCGTGCCGGCGGGATCCCGACCGGTGATGCGTGGGCGTCACATCTTGCAGTGAACGCAGATCTCGACCCCAGCGAGGAACGCCGCCCGTCGGGGCCGAGTCTAAACGCGTAGACTGCGTGCCCGATGTCACCGATGGTGGATACGGATGACCTCTGCGACGCGCGTGAGGTCGCGCGGATGATCGGACTTTCGCACGCGAACAGCGTCGCCGCCTACCTGCACCGCTACGGCGACATGCCGCGGCCGGTGCTCGACCTCGGGTCGGGCCGGCCCCGGCTCTGGTCCCGGATCGCGGTGCTGCATTGGGCCGAGGTGCGGAGGCGCCGCGCGTGAGCCGGCTGCGTGCGAAGGACGGGTGCTGGTGCGGATCGGGCCGCCGGCTGGCCGACTGCCACGGCGCCTGGTCGAAGCGCCCTGCCCAAGCGCCTGGCGCGGTCGGCGCTCTGCGCTCGGTCAGCCGCAAGATCGGCCGTCCGCCGTATGCGAGCGGGGGCCGCATCTCGGGCTTCGCCGGCCCCCAGATCGCGACC
>JBAPVZ010000564.1:0-6906 GCA_049283435.1 Candidatus Dormiibacterota bacterium | reverse complement strand
CCGCGGCGCCGGTGATCAGCCCACCCGAGTGCTGGAGCCCGGTGACCCCGGCATAGGCGTTGTTGCCGGTCTCCCGGTACTTCTCCTGGATGCGACTCACCAGGAGCACCTCATAGTCCATGGAGAGCCCGAAGACGGCGGCGAACAGCAGCACCAGGATCGAGGGGTCGATCGGCTGGGGCGTGAAGTTGAGCAGATGCTGGAGATGCCCTTGCTGGAAGATCCAGACGAGCGCCCCGAACGACGCGCAGATCGAGACCAGGTTGCTGAGGATCGCCTTGATCGGCAGCACGACCGACCCGGTGAGCAGGAACAGCAGGATGAGTGAGAGACCGGCGACGAACGCGACCGCGTAGGGCGCCCGCTGAAGGATGTAGGCGACCGCGTCCATGTTGAGCGCAGTCTGGCCGGTCACCATCACCCGCCCGCCGCGCACGTGCTCTTCGCGCAGCATTTGCGCGATGTGCTGCGCTGTCGTCGAGTTGATGTCCGACTGCGAGATCACCGACATCACGACGATGTGACGGCCGACCGAGCCGGTGAGGGTGTCGCGCACCGATGGCGGCAGCTGATCGCGCGGCTTCGAAAGCAGCTGCTGGTAGCCGACCCGGGTCATCCCCGGCTCGCTCTCCAGCGGGCCGGTGACGCGGTCGACGCCGTGGATCGTCGCCGCTCGCCGGCTGAGGTCGTAGAGATCGCCGACACGCTGCGCCGACAACGGATTGCCGGAGGGATAGTCGACGACGACGCTCACGAGCGTGAAGGCCTGATTCGGGAACTCCTCGCTCAGCGTGTTGTAGCTGAGCCGGGCCGGGTCGTCGGGTGGCAGCTGATGGAAGTCGGCGGCCGCCATCCGCAGGTGCAGGAACGGCATCCCGGCGAGCACGAGCAGCACCATCGTCGGCACCAGGAAGACGATCGGCCGCCGCATGACGCGGATCGCGAGCCCGCGCCAGAAGCCGCCGCCGCGACCGCGACGCTTCCCGCGTCGCACCTGGACGCGCCCGATGCGAGGACCGAGGATCGCCAGCAGGGCGGGCAGGAAGGTGAGCGCGAAGACGACCGCGGCGAGCACGGTCAGCGCGCCGCAGAGCCCGATCGAGGTGGCGTAGGTGCCCGGGAAGAAGAGCAGGGAGCAGAGGCCGACGGCGACCGTGATCCCGGAGAACGCGACCGCCCGGCCGGCACCGCCGAGTGCGGTCGCGAGCGCCTCCTCGGCGCCCTGGCCGCCCTGGAGCTCCTCGCGGAACCGACTCGTGATGAAGAGCGAGTAGTCGATCGAGACCCCGAGCCCGATCAGGCTGACGATGTCGAGCGCGTACTGGCTGACCTCGAAATGACGGGCGAGCAGCAGCGTGATGCCAGCTGCCGGCGGCGACGGCGAGCGAGCCGGAGCCGAGCGGCAGCAGGCCCGCGACGAGCGAGCCGAAGATCAGGACGAGCAGCAGCAGGCTCACCGGCAGCGAGATGGCCTCGGCCTGGTGCAGGTCGTGGTTCAGCTGCACGTCGAACTCGTGCGCGATCTCGACGTTGCCGGTGCCCTGGACCGACAGGCCAGGGGTCGCGGCGTTGCGCACCTCGCTGAGCAGCTGCGGGTAGTAGTGCGCGGCGACGTCGATGCTGTCGCGAACGCGGACATTGACGAGGGCGGTATGACCCCCGTTCGAGATCAGGCTGGGCGCGAGCTGGCGCCCGCTGTAGGGCGTCCTGACGCTGAGCACGCGAGGGTCGTTCGCGAGCGGTGCGACCGAATCCGCCACGGCGGCCCGGCAGGGCGCCGACGGCATCGCGCAGCCGTGGTCGGTGAGCAGCAGCATGAACGTGGAACCGCTCTGCGACCGCGTCCTCGCTGCGTGGGCGGTGTCGGCGGGGGTGCCGGTCGCGGCCTGGCGGCTGGGCGGCGCGGCAGCCGGGGAGGACCGGCCCGCGCCCAACTCCTGCTGCATCAGCTGCTGCGCCCGCTGCGACGGCATCCCGACGTTGTCGAAGGAGGTGGACGACAGCTGTCCGCCGTCGACCAGCCCGGCCAGGGAGGTCCCCAGCAGCAGCACGGAGCACGCCAGCACCAGCCAGCGGTGCCGGTGCACGAAGTGGCCCCAGGCGAAGAGCATCAGCCCCTCCCTTCGGCGTCGGCCTCGATCGCATCTGGCATGGCATCCCCCCTGTGCCCCTGCGCCGCGCCGAGATGAGGATGCGTGGGCAAACCTTCGTTCGCTTTTCCAGCGGCGCCTCAGCAGACCCGTGCCTCGGCACGGAGAGTCGGCTGACCGCGCTCCATCCTTCGCGCCCCGGCGGCGCGCTCCGTCATCTGACGCAGCAGCAGGGACCCCGAAACCTAGGCGGCCCGGCCTGGCGGCTCGGGCCGATGGGTCTATTCAAGCAAACGCGGCGGCCGGCGGTCAAATCACGCATGTCTCTTGCGCAGGAGAACGGGCTGCCGGGGCAGGACCGCCGTCCGGGGTGCCGCGGACGGCCCCGCCTATACTCGCTGACGGCCCCGCGCGCTCGACTGACCCGGCCGGGGCGGAGATCTCGCCGCCTCGGCGAGCTGGCGGAGAGTCGAGGGGGCGGCACGTGGCAGATTCGCAGGGCCCGCTGGAATCCGGGGGAGGCTTGACACGGCGGGCGTTCATCGCCGGCGGCATCAGTGGACTCGCCGTGGTCGCCAGCGCCGGCGGCATCATCCTCTCGTCGCGGGGGTCGGGCCCGACGGTGACCGCGGCGGCCGCGACGGCGGCGCCCAAACTGCAGTTCTTCGAAGCGTCGGAAGCGACGTTGGTGACCGCGATGGCGGAGCGCATGTTCCCCGCGATGGACGGGTCGCCGGGCGCGACCGACCTGCACGTGGTCGCCTACATCGACGGCCAGCTCAGCGGGGGCTGGGGGCAGGGCGAGCGCCAGTATCGCCAGGGCCCGTTCGTGCTGCCGAAGGAGGCCGGTTACGGCTGGCAGTACGACATGACCCCGGGGGCTGCCTACAAGGCCGCGCTGCCGGCGCTCGCGTCCTACGTGAAGCAGCAGTACGGCAAGACCTACGACCAGCTGAGCGGGACCCAGCAGGATGCCGTGCTGACCGCGCTCGAGAAGGGCGCCGTGTCGACGTTTCAGCCGTCGCTGCAGATGATGTCGGCGAAGGACTTCTTCTCGATGTTCCGCGAGAACGTCGTGGAAGGGTTGTTCGCCGACCCGATGTACGGCGGCAACCTGAACATGGACGGCTGGCGCTGGGTCGGCTTCCCCGGCAACCCGATGGCCTACAACGATCCCTACGGCTCGTACATCGGCCAGTGGTTCATCACCTATGACGTGGAGCCGAAGTCGCTCATGAGCTGAGGGTCGAGCCGGGCCGGAGGCGAGGACGTAGAAGAGAGGAGAAGCTGCGGGTGAGCGGATCGGAAGCGGATGCGGTGATCGTCGGTGGCGGCTGGGTGGGCGGCATCATGGCCGCCGAGCTCACGAAGGCGGGGCTCAACGTCGTCGTGCTGGAGCGGGGCCCGAGCAACGGACGGGACACCGCCGCCTTTCAGAAGGACCACGACGAGCTCGCCTATGCCGTGCGCCTGAAGCTCTTCCAGGATTCGTCGGTCGAGACGACGACCCTGCGTCACGATCTCCAGCAGACCGCGATGCCGCTCCGTTACTTCGGCGCCTTCCTCCCCGGCAACGGCTGGGGCGGGGCCGGCATCCACTGGAACGGCATGACCTGGCGGTTCAACGAGCGCGACTTCCAGATCCGCACCTACCAGCAGCAGAAGTACGGTTCGATACCGGCCGGGGTGACGATCCAGGACTGGGGCATCACGTACGACGAGATGGAGCCCTACTACGACAAGTTCGAGTACATGTCGGGCATCGCCGGCAAGGCGGGCAACCTCAACGGGGAGAAGATTCCCGGTGGCAACGTCCTCGAGGCACCGAGGGCGCGGGAGTATCCGGTGCCGCCGATGCCCACGGCGCACGCGCCGGGCGTCTTCCAGTACGCGGCACAGAAGCTGGGATACCACCCGTTTCCGACGCCGTCCGCGAACCTGCCGACCGCCTACACCAATCCCGACGGCGTCAGTCGCGGGACCTGCACGTACTGCGGGTTCTGCGAACGTTTCGGCTGCGAGGTGGGGGCGAAGGCGGACGCGGTCGTCACCGTCTTCCCGGTCGCCCAGAAGACGGGCCGGCTCGACCTCCGCTTCAACGCGAACGTCTTCAAGATCCTGACCACCGGGAACCAGGCGACCGGCGTCCAGTACTACGACGAGCAGGGCAACGTGCAGACGCAGAACGCGGGGGTCGTGATCCTCGGCGCCTTCATCTTCAACAACGTGCGGCTGCTGATGATGTCGGGCATGGGCCAGCAGTACGACCCGATCACGCAGACGGGGACGCTCGGCCGCAACTACGCGTATCAGCTGAGCGGGCCGGGCGCGACCGGATACTTCAAGAACTACACCTTCCACCGCTACATGGGATCGGGCTCGAACGGCATCGCGATCGACGACTTCTACGGCGACAACTTCGACCACTCGGCCCTCGGCTTCATGGGGGGCGGCGTCGTCTCCTCCGGCGCGAGCGGGGCCCGGCCGATCCAGAGCATGCCGGCCTCGAAGAGTGCCGGGACCTGGGGCCCGCAGTGGAAGCAGTCGATCAAGCAGTGGTACGACAGCGTGATGTCGGCCGGCGTGCAAGGCGAGATCATCGCACTCAACTGGCGGATGCTCGATCTGGACCCGACCTACAAGGACCGGTGGGGCAATCCGCTGCTCCGCATCACCTACGACCACTCCGACAACGAGCGCAAGATGGCCGCCTACATCGGCCAGAAGTGCGCGGAGATCGTGAAGGCGGCCGGCGCCGACGAGGTGGAGGTGAGCGACACGCTGCCCCCGCACTTCGACGTCACCGTCTACCAGTCGACCCACAACACCGGCGGCGCGATCATGGGCAGCGATCCCTCGACGTCGGTCGTCAACAACTGGCTGCAGATGTGGGGCTATCAGAACGTCTGGGTGATCGGCGCCTCCGCGTTCCCGCAGAATGCGGGCAAGAACCCGACAGGGACGGTCGGCGCGCTCGCCTACCGGGCGGCGGACGGCATCATCAACCACTACCTGAAGAGTCCGGGGCCGCTCGCCTGATCCGAGGGATTTTCGGATGCCGCAGTACCTGCTGACGATCCACCAGCCCGACGGCCCGCCGCCACCGGGTGTGCTGGAGGCTGTGCTGCCCAAGCTCGAGGTCTGGAATCGGGAGCTCCGAGCCGCGGACGCGTGGGTCTTCAGCGGCGGCCTGCAGCCGGCGAGCGTGGCGACCGTCGTGCGTGTCCGGGATGGCGACGAGCTGATGACGGACGGACCGTACGTCGAGGGGAAGGAGCACGTCGGCGGTTTTGTCGTGGTGCGGGCGCCGGACCTCGGTGCCGCCATCCAGTGGGGGCGCAAGCTGGCCCGGGCGCTGGCCCCGCTCGCCATCGAGGTGCGGCCCTTCGGGGACGAGATCGGGGGCGGCTAGCGACCGCCGTGACCGCCGCCCAGCTGGCGGAGATCGAGCACGTCTTCCGGGCTGAGTACGGGCGGGCGGTCGCTTCGCTGGTGCGTGTCTTCGGCGATCTCGACATCGCCGAGGAGGCGGTGCAGGACGCGTTCACTGCCGCCCTCCGGCGCTGGCCCGTCGACGGGGCGCCCCCGAGCGCCGCGGGATGGATCATCCGGACCGCTCGCAATCGGGCGATCGACCGGCTGCGCCGCGAGGCGTCCCGCGACGATCGGCACGCGCAGGCGGCGCTGCTGCAGGCACGCGAGGAGCCGGCCGAGGAGGGTGTCGTGCGCGATGACCGCCTGCGCCTCATCTTCACCTGCTGCCATCCGGCGCTCGCTCGCAGCCTCCAGGTCGCGCTGACCCTGCGGCTCCTGGGCGGGCTGACGACCGGCGAGATCGCGCGCGCGTTCCTCGTTCCCGAGCCGACGATGGCCCAGCGCCTGGTCCGTGCGAAAGGGAAGATCCGCGCCGCCCGGATCCCGTATCGGGTCCCGCGGGCGGCCGACCTGCCGGGGCGGCTGCGGGCGGTGCTCGCCGTCGTCTACCTGATCTTCAACGAGGGCTACGCGGCGGCGAGCGGCGACCGCCTGATCCGGGGGGAGCTCTGCGCGGAGGCCATCCGTGTGGGCCGGCTGCTCGACGAGCTGCTGCCAGGCGAGCCGGAGGGGATGGGCCTGCTCGCGCTGATGCTGCTGAGCGAATCGCGCCGCGCCGCCCGGGTCTCCGCCGGCGGCGCGCTCGTGCCGCTCGCCGAACAGGACCGCGACCGCTGGGATCGGGACCTGATCGCCGAGGGACAGGCGATCGTGCGCCGGTGCCTGGAACGGAACCAACCCGGCCCCTACCAGCTCCAGGCCGCGATCAATGCCGTCCACAGCGACGCGGCGACGGCGGCGACGACCGACTGGCGCCAGATCCTGCGGCTCTACGACCAACTGCTCGCGATCGCGTCGACCCCGGTCGTCGCGCTCAACCGCGCCGTTGCGGTCGCCGAGGTGGAGGGGCCGGTGGCCGCGCTCGTCATCGTCGACGGCCTCGACCTCGACCGCTACTACCTCACGCACGCGATCCGTGCCGACCTGCTGCGGCGCCTGGGCCGGGTCGAAGCGGCAGCCGGCGCCTACGACGCGGCGATCGCGCGCACCGAGAACGCGCGGGAGCGAGCGTTCCTGACGGGACGGCGGGAGTCGCTCGGGAGCTGAGGGCGGCACCTGACCCTCTCCGAGGCGTTGGGAGGCCTCGCTCTGGGAGAATGGCGCCCGATGATCCAGCGCCGCATCGGGCCTGCCCTCTCTTGAGCGGGCTCTTCCTCGCTGCCGCCTCGGCGGCATCGAAGGCGAGGACGCCGTCGCACTTCAGCTTCGACCCCTCCAGCAC
>JBAPVZ010000563.1:0-3699 GCA_049283435.1 Candidatus Dormiibacterota bacterium | reverse complement strand
CGATCAGCGCCAGGCCGACGAGGCCCGCCAGCGTCGAGATCGCGGTAGCCAGCCAGTTCCAGGCCCCGCCGCCGCCGCTCGACGTGGACGGCATCGGACCGCCGACCTGGGCGCCCGAGGTCTCGATCACCTTGCCCGACCACACCTGGACGCGTCCGCCCACCTTGGCCGAGCTGCCGAGGTAGAGGTCGGACCCGGACACCTGCGCGCTGCCGCCGATCGAGCCGTCGACCTCCACCCGTTCAGAGCGGCTGGCCCAGACCCGGAGGTCGTTCCCGACGACGCCGCCCCGCGCAACCTCGAGGCCGGACGCCGAGACCTGCAGACCGTTGCCGAGCTTGCCCGCCACCTGCACCTGGCCGCTCGCGTTGTAGGTCCGCACCTCCCCACCGATGTTGGCGCCACTCCCGACCGTGAGCGAGCCGGTGCTGACGCTGACGCCGCCCCCGACCGTGCCGTCGATCGTGACGTGACTGCTGCCATTGGCGCGTACCTGGCCGGAGATCGTGCCCTCGACCGTCAGCGTGCCCGCGTTCACCGTCACGTCGCCGTTGACGGTGCCGGCGATGTCAGCCGTCTCGTTGCGCACCTGCAGGTTGCCGTTGTACGTCGACCCCTTGGCGACGCCGGCGGACGCGCGGGCGAGGCCGGGGCGCGCCGCAATCGGCGCCAAGGCGACGAGGAGGGCCAGCAGGAGGAGCGCGCTCCAGCGAAAGCGACGCCCGCGATCGGACACGAGGGCGTGAGTGATCACCCGCCGCGCTCCCGCGATCCAGCGGTGCCGGGCCGTCACTCGCCCCGCCACTCCGGCTTGCGCTTGCCGAGGAATGCCTCCATGCCCTCTCGGAAGTCGGCGGAGAGGTAACAGCGGAGGACCAGGTCCTCGTCCGATCCCTCGGGGATCTGGCGGTCGCGGACGCGCTGCAACCCCTCCTTCGTCGACTCCAGCGTGAGCGGTGCGAGGCCGGCGATGTGGTCCGCGAGCTCCTGTGCGCGAGGGAGCAGCGAGGCCTCATCGGGCACGACCTCGCTGACGAGCCCGGCCGCGAGCATCTCCTCGGCAGGCATCAGGCGCGCGCGGAAGATCACGTCCTTGACTTTCGCGGTCCCCAGCAGCGCGACGAGCCGGGTCAGGTTCTCGACCGAGAGGCAGTTGCCGAGGGTGCGAGCGATCGGAAACCCGTAGCGCGCCGACGGCGACGCGATGCGTAGGTCGCAGCAGGCCGCGATCGCCGCCCCGCCGCCGGTGCAGGGACCGCCGATGGCGGCGATCGTCGGGACGCGGACCGACTCCAAAGTCCCCATCACATGGCTGCCGTGCTCCTCGTAATGGAGCGCGTCCTCGGCCGTGCTGAACTCGCGGAACTGCCCGATGTCGGTGCCGGCGACGAACGCCGGCTTGTCGCCGGTCGCGCCGGTCAGCACGAGCGCTCGCACGGAACGGTCCTCGTTCACCTCCCGGCAGATCTCGACGAGGCGCTCGTACATCGCCCAGGTCATCGCGTTGCGCGCCCGCGGGCGGTTGAAGACGACCCAGCGCACCGCGCCCTCGCGGTGGGTCAGCAGCTCGTCGGTCGGGGTTGCATTCTCGGTCGTCATGGTCGTTCGGGCTCCTCCGCTGGGGTGAGAACGATGCGGGCGGCGATCAGCTCCGCGATCCGATCCTCGCCGAAGCCGGCCTCGCGCAGCACCGGGATCGAATCCTCGCCGAACAGGGGGCCCGCCTTCTCGCGCCGTGCGGGTGTTTCGGAGAACCCCATCGGAGAGCCGAGCTGGCGCACGCTGCCGGCGCGCGGATGCGGCGCGTCCCAGAAATAGTCGCGGGCAAGCAGATGCTCGTCGTTGTAGACCTCGTCGTACCGCTGGATCGGCGAGCAGGGCACCCCGGCCGTCTGCAGGGCCGCGACCCAATGGGCGGTCGGCTCCGTCGCCGTCCGCTCCTCGATCGTCTCGATCAGGGAGGCACGGTTGCGAAAGCGATGGTTGGTGTCCTGGTAGCGCGGATCGTCGAGCAGCTCGTCGAGCCCGAGGGCGCGGCAGCAGCTGGTCCAGTTGCGCGGCGAGTTGGCGCCGATCGTCACCCAGCCGTCGAGCGTGCGGACCGCCTGATAGGGCGCGTTGTTCTGATGCGCCGAACCGAGCGGCTTCGGGATCTCGCCGGTCGCGAAGTACTTGCCGGCCTCCCAGACGGAGAAGCTGACCCCCGCCTCGAACAGATTGACGTCGATGTGCTGGCCCTGCCCGCTCTGGTCACGCGCCCGCAGCGCCGACACCGCGGCGAGCGCCCCGTAGAGCGCGCAGACGAGGTCGCACATCGGGACCCCCACCTTGACCGGTCCGCCGTCCGGCTCGCCGGTGATGCTCATCAGCCCGCTGCGCGCCTGGGCCATGATGTCGAGCCCGGCGAGGGAGGCGAGCGGACCGTTCTGCCCCCACCCGGAGGCGGAGACGTAGATCAGCCGGGGGTTGCGCTCGTGCAGCTGATCCCAACCGAGGCCGAGCCGTCGCATGGTGCCCGGCCGGAGGTTCTCGACGAGGATGTCCGCGCTGTCGACGAGCCGCTCGAACACCTCGCGACCCTGGTCCTCCTTCAGGTCCAGAACGAGCGAGCGCTTGTTGCGATTGAGGCGGATGAAGGGCGAGCTCTCCCCGCCCACGAAGGGCGCGACGAGGCGTACCTGGTCCCCGCCGTGTGGGCTCTCGACCTTGACGACGTCCGCCCCGAGGTCGGCGAGCTGCATCGCGCAGAACGGCGCCGCCATGTAGTTCCCGACCTCGAGGACGCGGATCCCCGTCAACGGCGGCGCGCCCGCCGTGGTTTCCGTCTCGGTCATCGTCAGTCCTCCTCGTCGCCCGTGCCGCGGTTGCCTGGTCCCGGATCGAGCGCGAGGACGAACAGCCGTGCCGAGCAGTGGCACGCCGGGCCACACCAGGGACACGCGTAACCGTTCGTGAGGCCGTCCTCGAGGTAGAAGTCGGGCAGCTCGCGAACGAACTGGAAGCCGGCCCGGCGTAGTGCCGGCTCGGCGGCGCAGCCGGCCGGCGTGTGCCAGGCGAACGAGTAGGCGAAGCTCACACCCAGGCCGCGCAGCCAGGCGAGCCGCGCGCTCGTCAATGCGCCGCCGATCCCGAGGCCGCGATGCGCCGTCAGCACGCCGACGTTCTCGAGAAGGCCGAAGCGGGCCGCCCCGGGCGCCAGCGCCAGGAGCTGCTGCTGCACGTCCTGGAATCCGGGCATGCCGAGCTCGCTGACCGACGCGCGAGGCACCCAGACCGCGTTCGCCGCTCCGACGACGCCCTGCATCGAGCGGGGCGCGACGGTCGGGGGCGCGAACGGTCCGTGTCCCCCGGCCGGCCGTTCGGCGACGTACCAGCAGGAGCGGGACCGGCTCCGGAGGCGGGTCGCCTCGGCGATCTCGCGAGCGATCGCATCCGGCGTCGTGTAGCCGGCGCCGAGCGTCTCGCAGTAGATCCGGCTGATCGCTGCCGCGTCGGCCACGCGCGCCGGCCGTACCGTCGGCGCCGCGGTCATCTTCGCCATGCTCACGCCCGCGCGACCTCGGCGATGGGGCGGGCGCCGACCAGAACGCGCTCGTCGTCGGTGACGAGCAGCGGCCGCCGCAGCAGGCGCGGCTCGGCGAGGATCGCCTGGCGCAGCTCGGCGTCCGTCCAGTCGCCCAGTGCGCGCCCCCTCGCCCG
>JBAPVZ010000562.1:0-2620 GCA_049283435.1 Candidatus Dormiibacterota bacterium | reverse complement strand
CCCTACTACTACACGCCGACCCCCGCCGACATCCAGCGATTCTTCGAGGACGTCGCGACGCGGGGCGGCCTGCCTTTGATGATCTACAACAACTGGTGGAACACCCGGAACATGAACCTCGACATGGTCTCGCGCCTGGCCGAGATCGACGGGATCGTGGCGCTCAAGTGGTCCGCGCCGACGCAGATGCAGTATCTGGAGGGGTACGAGCGCTTCCGGGAGCGACTCGCGATCATCGACAACGCGCTGGAGCACGTGATGGCGTCGCTGCTCGGCGCAACCGGCGTGATCACGCACATCAGCAACTTCTGGCCCGCCTACCCGCGACGGCTGTGGGCGCTGATGCAGGCGCACGACTTCGAGGGGCTCCGCGACGCACTCGCGTTCAAGTGGGAGTGGCGGCGCTGGGTGGAGCGCGCCGCCGCGTACACCGAGGGCGAAGGGCCGTTCATCAAGGCGGCGATGGAGGAGGTCGGGCTGCCGAGCGGGGACCCGATCCCTCCGGGCCTGCCGCTGACGCCGGAGCTGCGCGCCGACCTGCACGAACTGTTGACGCGCTACGGCGTGCCGCGTGCCGACACCGTCAGCGTCGGCTGACGCAGGCACGCCGGGGCGGACACGCGTCGCCTCTCGTGCCGGGCAACGAGGTCTGAGATGGTGAGGGAGCTGGGCGTGACCATCGTCGGCTCGGGAACGATCGCGCGCGGGCACGTGGCCGCCCTGGAGCGGATCCGCGGCATCCGCGTCGTGCACGTAGTCGGCATCAACGCCTCCCGGGCGCGAGAGGTCGCCAGGCTCGCGAGCGGTGCTGCCGGCACCACCGACCGGCGGGCGGCGCTCGCCGATCCGCGCGTCCATGCGGTCGTCGTCTGCACCCCGACCGACTCGCATGCAGCTCTCTCCAACGAGGCCATGGCGCTGGGCAAATCGGTCCTCGTGGAGAAGCCGGCGGCGCTCTCGCTGGCGGAGTTCGACGGCATGACCGCGACCGCGGAGGCGAGCGGCGTCTCGCTGATGGTGGGGCAGACCTCGCGCTTCCAGGCGGTGCACCGGGAGCTGCAGCGAGCTCTGGTCGAGGGTGCGATCGGCCGGCTGCGCCTGCTCAAGCTGACCTGGTACGTGGGACACGTGTGGCCGGCGGGATGGCGGGCGTGGCAGCTCGACCTGGCGCGGTCGGGCGGTCACCCGGTGCACAACGGGGTGCATCCGATCGACCTCGCGGTCTGGCTTCTGGGCTCCTATCCCGTGCGGGTGTTCGCCCGCTCCTTCCGGACCTTTTCGCCGGCACTGCCGATGCCCGACAGCTTCCACGTCACCCTCCGATTCGACGACGGCGGCCTGGCCCTGGTCGACCTCAGCTACGGACTGCCCAGCTACGGCACCGACCTCCGGCACGCGCTCGCGATCGGCGAACAGGGGACGATTCGGTACGCGTCGGAGGAGGAGGCAGGGCTCCTCAGCAACGTCGCCACCGCGCCCTCCGCGGCCATCGAAGACGCGATCCACGCGGAGCTCGTCCACTGGGTGGCGACGCTGCGCGGAGAGGCGCGCCCGATCGTCGGCTGGTCCGAGGTGCGCGCCACGCTGGCGGCCGCGCTGGGCGCCCAGCGCTCTCTGGAGACGGGCCGCGCCATCTCGCTCGGGGGAGCCCGTTGATGGCCGCCCCCCTCGGTGTCCTCCTCGCGAGTGGAGTCAGACACGCCTCGAGCTACCTCCCGGTCCTCCAGGCGATGCCCGACATCGCCGTCCGAGGCGTCGCCGAGGACCCCTCGGCCCCCGATTGGGCGCGAGCGGACAGCCGCGCCTTCGCCGCCGACCACGGCCTCCCCTATGCGGAGGACCTGACGGCGCTGGGGCGCTCTGACGTCGACATCGTCGTCGTCTGCTCTGAACCGGTCCGCCACGCCGGGCTCGCGATCGCGGCGCTGGAGGCGGGCCGGCACGTCGTCGTCGACAAGCCGATGGCGGTGCGGCTCTCCGATGCCGGATCGATTCTCCGGGCGACCACCCGTGCGGCGGGCCGGCTGACCGTCGTCAACCGGCTGGCGAGCCCAGGCCTGCGCCGGGCCCGACGGTGGATCGACGCCGGGCACGTCGGCTTCCCTCGCCATCTCGACGTCGAGCTGCTCGCCAACGGCAGCCAGTTCGCGACCGCCGTCGAGCGTCCCGAGCTGGTCGCCGATCCCGCGCTCTCGGGGGGAGGTGAGCTCCGCAACTTCATGTGTTACGCCGTCGACGCGATCCGCTATCTCACCGGCTGCGAGCCCGTCTCGGTCCATGCCGAGGGCGGAAGCTTCTTCTTCGAGGCCCATCGCCGTTTCGGGGTCGAGGACCTGGGCCTCGTCTCCCTGGAGCTGGAGCACGGGGTCACGGCGGCCCTCCTGGTGGGCCGGGTGCCCCAGCCACCCACCTCCGGAGGCGCCCACTCGACGGTACAGCTGATCGGCTCCCACGGCCATCTCGCGGTCGACGACGAGTCCCCCTGGCTGAGCGTCTGGCGCGCGGGCGAGCCGATGCGGCGGCAGCCGATCGAGGAGGCCGCCGGAACTGATCTGATCAGTCCGGTGTTCGACAGCTTCCTGGCCGCCGTCCGGGCCGGAACGCCTCCCGCCTATGGGGC
>JBAPVZ010000561.1:0-2118 GCA_049283435.1 Candidatus Dormiibacterota bacterium | reverse complement strand
CACGGTGCCGATGCCGACACCCGCGCGCCGTGCAATCTCCTCCGTCGAGGCGGACGTGCCGGCGCTCGAGAACACCTCGTCCGCGGCTGCCAGCACGCGGGCGCGATTGCGTTGAGCGACGTGTTCGAGCGCACCCAGCGTCAGATCCTCGAGCGGCGGTTCTCCGAGTACGCTGACGCGTTCGCCGCCGACGGCGTGTTCGAGCTGCCATTCGCACCGGCCGGACTACCCCGTCGTATCGAGGGGCGCGAGCAGATCCGCGCCTTCCTGATGGCCGCCAGTGAGCGCATGGGTGTCGCCGATCGAACGTGGACGTTCGACTCGGTCGCCTTTCACGGGACGACCGATCCAGAGGTGATCGTGACCGAGTTCGACGTATCGGGCAGGGACCCTGCGGCGGGCCGGAGTTACCGGTTCGCAAATCTGCAGGTGCGGCGCGTGCGGGCGGGCGAGATCCTCTCTTTGCGCGACTACTGGAATCCGCTCGACCGCCCCGAGCTGGCAGCGCTGATCGGACAGAGGTAGCGACTGCGCGCGCCGTGGTCGAACCGATCGAGTGTTTACTGGACGCCCATGAGGCCCCGAGGCGGCGCCGCCGCCGGCAGCCCGACGGCGAGGGAGGAGCGGCGACAGGCACTCGTCCGCGCCGCCTACCACCAGATCGCGGAGCGCGGCTTCGAAGGGCTCCGGACTCGTGAGGTCGCCGCCGAGGTGCAACTCAACGTCGCGACGCTCCACTACTACTTTCCGACCAAGGAGCGGCTCATCAGCGGCGTGGTCGATTATGCGATGGGCCGCTTCCAGAGCACCCTCAAGCCGCACGGTTCGCCCGCGGACCAGCTCGCGAGTCACCTGCGCGCGGTTCGCGACCTGCTGAACGACGAGCCGCAGCTCAGCGTCGTAATGGGGGAGCTGGCCCTCCGCTCGGCTCGAGACCCCGAGATCGCGGCCATCGTCGGCCGCATGAGTGGAGCCTGGGAGCAGGCCGTACGCGGCCTCCTGCGACGCGCGGTGCGGCACGGTCATCTGCCCGCCGACCGGGGCAGTGAGGAGGTGGCGGCGCTCATCGTCTCCGTGCTGGCGAGCATGACGCTGCCCTCGATGGGCGGGGGTGCGCGCAGCGACCGCGCGCTGCGCCAGCTGGAGCGCTGGCTCTTCGACAGCGCGACGGCGGACGGCGGAACTGCCCCGGTGCCGAATGCTGATCAACCAATCGATTGATTGGAACTGTGCTATGGTGGATCAATCAGGTGATTGAATGAACCAGGAGCTCGGCATGACAACGAACCTCGACCCCACCGCGACGCCCCGGGCACGGTCTCGGCCGCCTCGCGCGCCCGCCTTCGTCGGCTTCGCAAACGGGATCGTCTCCCGGTTGGCTCGCCTCGGGGTACCGATCGGGCCGAACGCGCTGCTGACGGCCCGTGGCCGCAAGAGCGGGGAGCTGCGAACGACGCCGGTCGCCATCGTCAAGATGAGCGGTCGGCGGTGGGTGCAGAGCCCGTTCGGCGACGTGAACTGGGTGCGCAACCTCCGTGCGGTCGGCACCGGCTCGTTGACCACCGGCCGGCGTCAAGAGTCGATTCGCGCCACCGAGCTGCGCGGCGACGAAGCGGTCGCGTTCTACACGGACGTGCTCGCGCCCTACCTCCGGCGGCAGTTCCTGGGCAAGCTCATGGCTGGGATGCTCGGCCTCTCCGACGTGCTCGAGGATCCGAAGGGCGCGGCGAGCCGCCATCCCGTGTTCGAGCTCGAACGGCAGGACGGGCGCGGCTGACGAGGCCGCGTCGCGGTGCGCGTTGGCACGCCGGCGGCCGCGACCGGTCAGCTGCTCCCCGCCGGTTTTCCGATCGCTTGACCGATGCCGTCGACGGCCCGCAAGCCCGGGACGTCGGCCTCTTCCGAACGTAACGCCGCGCCCGCGCAGCTCGGCAACGGCCGCGTCGAGGCCGTCGACCTGCCACGACACCTGTACGCGCCCGAGTAGCGACCGGCCGAGCCGCGCCGCCACCATTGCTCCTTACGATTGAGACCATGGCCACCTGGGGAGAGTTCACCGTGGTCGCCCCTCGGATAGCTGAGATCTTCAGCCGCCGCCACGCTGCAACGGGGGGCCTG
>JBAPVZ010000560.1:0-2503 GCA_049283435.1 Candidatus Dormiibacterota bacterium | reverse complement strand
CCTAAGCAACCACGTCCTCAGCCGACGCGGATCTCGGTCGCGGGTACGGGCGAGGCTAAGGAGCTGTCGACCGGCCAGGAGAACTGAACCAGGACTCTCCTCACGCTCGGGGGCCGGTCACCGTGGCCGGTCCGCTCCTGGCAGCACGAAGGGCGACGATGCGTGAAAGCGCCCCCACCCGGCGGGGCGGGGGCGCTTCCCGCTCAGTGAGCGACGTTCACCAGCGGTGCTGGTGCGGGCCGAAGTCGGCCTCGTAGAACGGTGCCACGACGCGGCCCGGCGCGACCAGCTCGTCGATGCGGGCGCGGTCGGCGTCGGTGACCTCGACCTGCAGCGAGCCGAGGTTGTCCTCAAGCTGCTCGATCGTGCGCGGGCCGATGATCGGGCTCGTCACGCCCGGCTGGTGGATGCACCAGGCGAGCGCCAGCTGCGCCACCGTGCAGCCCTTCTCCTCGGCGATCGGCTGCAGGCCCTCCACGACGTCGTAGACGCCCTCCACCATGCGGCGCTGCTGCATCGGGTTGTTCGCCTGCACCGCGAAGCGGCTGTCGGCCGGCGCCGGCTGGTTGCGCGTGTACTTGCCCGTTAGCAGGCCGCCGGCGAGCGGACTCCAGGGGATCGTCGCGAATCCGTAGGTCTGCGCGACCGGGATCAGCTCCCGCTCGACGCGCCGATCGAGGATGTTGTAGGGCGGCTGCTCGCAGATGAACCGATTGAGGCCGAGCTCCTTCGACACCCACAGTGACTCCACCATCTGCCAGGCGGCGAACGTGCTGGTCCCCGCATAGCGCACCTTGCCGGCCCGGATCAGGTCGTCGAGCGCCCGCAGCGACTCGTCGATCGGGATCTCGGGCCGCGGCCGGTGCAGCTGATAGAGGTCGATGTAGTCGGTCTGCAGGCGCCGCAGGCTCGCGTCGCACTGCTCGATGATGTGGCGCCGGCTCGTCCACTTGGCGTTCGGGTCGTCGTCATCCATGACGCCGTGCACCTTCGTCGCGAGCACGATCTGCTGACGCTTCCCGTTGCGCTTCAGCGCCTCGCCGGTCACCTCCTCGCTGCGCCCGCGGCTGTAGACGTTCGCGGTGTCGATGAAGTTGATCCCGGCGTCGATCGCCCGGTCGATGATGGCGTAGGAGTCCTCCGGCTCGGTGCGACCGCCGAACATCATGCAGCCGAGACAGAGCTCGCTGACGCTGACGCCCGTGCGACCGAGCAAGCGATACTCACTACCACTCATAAATCCCCACCTCCTGACAGCCGCGCGCGGTCAAGGCGCGGCGTTGGACGAAATCTGGTCGGTCGGCTTGGCGACCGACCTCTTCCAACGTACTCCGACGGCAATGGCGACCGCGGTGACCGCGATCGCGTCGATCGTGATGGTGATTGGAACGCCGACCGCCCATCCCAGCAGCGCCGCCTGGAGCGGTCCCAGTGCGGCCGTCGCCACCACGCACCAGGCGTACAGCGTCAGGGTCGTGCCCCGCGCCGGATCGGGGACGATGCGCTGGAGCCGGTGGCTGACTGACGCGAGGAACCAGGTCTGGAAGAGTCCGCTGCAGCCGAGCAGGACCGCGGAAGCCCACGTCCACCGGCTCCATCCGAAGAGGACCATCGCAACCGCCCAACCGGCGGCGAACCAGAGTGAGCGACGCTCGAGCAGGAACGAGCCCTGCCAGAGCAGCGCCACGGTGCCGACCGCCGCGCCGAGGCCGAGGCCGACCATCGAGATCGCAAAGCCGGCGGCGCCGCTGCCGAGGAGGCCGCCCGCCAGCGCCGGGACGAGCGTGAGCCGGTTCATGCCGAGGGCGGAAAACGTGCAGCCGAGCAGGATCAGCGCGAGCGCGGCGGGCGACGGGTGCGCCGACACGCCGCGCCACACGGCTCGCGGCCTGGCTCGCGAGGGAGCGTCGCGCACCAGGATCGGGAGATCGGTCAGCAGGAGCAGGCCGAACGCGCCGGCGAGCACTCCGGCGCCGACTGCGGCGAACGCCGCCCACGCGCCGACCATGACGAGCAGCAGCCCGGCGACCGCCGCGCCGACGATCGCTGCCGCATTCCACGCCGACGCGGTCAGGGAGATCGCATAGGTGAGGTCGTGCCGGCCCACCATGTCGACGAGGAAATGCTGCCGGGTGGGCGCCTCGCAGGCCTGGACGGCCCCCCACAGCAATGACAGCAGCAGCAGTGCCCAGAGCGGCTCTGCGCCGAGCCAGGCGAGGAGCGCGAGCGCGAACCCGATGCCGCAGCACAGCGTGTGCGTCCCCACCAGCAGCCGCCGGCGCGACACGGTGCGCAGGAGCACCTCGGCGAACGGCGACCCGCCGAGCAGCGGCAGGTACTGCAGCGTCAGGGCGAGGCCGACCCAGAGCACGGTGTGCGTCTTGGTGAAGACGACCCAGGGAAGCGCGAGGCTCAGGATCGAGATGCCGATCATGGACAGCGCCTGACCCGGCATGTAGAGCCGGAAGTTGCGATGGCGGAGCGCGACGAGCGCTCGCGTCCT
>JBAPVZ010000559.1:0-7429 GCA_049283435.1 Candidatus Dormiibacterota bacterium | reverse complement strand
CCCTACTACTGGGGCATCGACAAGTGGGGGAACCAGCTCCCCTTCATGGACCAGATCACGAACCAGAACTATCAGGACCCGCAGTCGATGCGGCTGGCGATCCAGCAGGGCAAGGCCGACTTCGTGAGTGGCGACCAGAGCAACATCACGCTCGCCGACGTGTCGTCGTTGCAGAACACGGCCGGCATGGACCTGTTCTATTGGGACAGCGGCTCGGGGACCGCGTCCATGTACTTCTTCAACTACGACTACGAGGACGCCAAGCTGCGGGCGCTGTTCCGCAACCCCAAGTTCCTCCAGGCCCTCTCGATCGCCTACAACCGGGCCAACGCCCGCAAAGTGATCTACTTCGAGCAGGGCGAGCTGACGACCGGCACGATGAGCCCGAAGGCGGTCGAGTACCACGTCGGCAGCGGCCCGGCGCTGTACCAGCAGTGGCGCGACGCCTGGCTCGGCTTCGACCCCAAGAAGGCGGAGCAGATGCTGGACTCGATCGGGGTCAAGAAGAGCGGTCAGTGGCGGACGATGCCGGACGGGTCACCGCTCCAGATCACGCTGAACTACGCGGCCAACGCCAGCAACGAGCACGTGCAGAAGAACGACCTGCTTTCCAAGGACTGGCAGGCGATCGGCCTCAACGCCAACCCGAGCCCGGTCCCTCCCGACAGCCGCCTTGCGCTGTGGGGCGCGGGCAAGCTGCAGATGTACTGCGACTGGGAGGTCGGCGACGGGCCGAACACGATCACCTACGTGAACTGGCTGGTCCCGACGGACCCCCAGCGGTGGGCGCCGCTGGAGGGACAGTGGTTCCTCCTGCAGGGCACCGCGCAGGCGAACGCGCAGCCGAACGTCGACCCCTGGAGCCGCACGCCGCCGAACCTGCAGCCCGACTCCGGCGGCCCCGTCGACCAGATCATCAAGCTCTACCAGCCGGCGCCGGGCACCGTGGACTTCATGCAGCGCAACCAGCACATGTGGAACATCATGAAGATCCACATCAACCAGGGCCCGTTCTTCAGCGGCACCGTCACCAACTACCCGCAGGTGGAGATGTGCAAGACCGACATGAAGAACGTGCCCCGGCGCAACCAGACCTGGCTGGGCGGCTTCACGAACCCCTGGACGATCGTCCCCAACGGGAAATATGACCCCAGCACCTGGTTCTGGTCCGACCCGAGCAAGCACCCGGTGACCTGAGCCATGGTCACGTACCTGGCGCGGCGCATCCTCTACATGATCGTGCTGCTGTTCCTGATCTCGGTCATCGGGTTCTGGCTCATCAACCTGCCCCCCGGGACGGCGCTCGACGTCAAGATCCAGCAGATCGAGTCGCAGGGCGGCACGGTGTCGTCCCAGCAGGTGGCGGCGATGGAGAAGGCCTACGGACTCAACGACTCGCTACCGCTCCAGTACCTGCACTGGGTGACCGGCGTCGTGCACGGCGACTTCGGGCAGTCGATCGTGTTCGGTCAGCCCGTCGCGGGGCTGATCTGGAGCCGGATCGGGTTCACGCTGCTGATGTCGATCTCGGCGCTGATCTTCGCCTGGCTGGTCGCGATCCCGATCGGGGTGTTCTCGGCGACCCATCGTTACTCGCTGCCCGACTACGTGATCACCGTGTTCCAGTTCATCGGGGTCGCGATCCCGGAGTTCCTGCTCGCGCTGCTCGTGCTCGTCTTCTCCGCGGTCGTCCTCGGCCAGCACAATGTCGGGGGACTGGTCTCGGCGGAGTACCAGAACGCGCCCATGTCCCTGGCCAAGGTGGGCGACTTCCTGAGTCATCTCTGGATCCCGGTCGTCGTGATCGCCGCCGCGAGCACGGCCGGGCTGACCCGCCTGATGCGGGCGAACCTGCTCGACGTGCTCAATTACCAGTACGTGCAGACGGCACGCGCGAAGGGAATGCGCGAGTCGCTCGTGATCTGGAAGCACGCGGTCCGCAACGCGCTGCATCCATTGGTCATGGGTCTCGGCACCCAGCTGCCACTGCTCCTGTCCGGCGAGGTGATCGTCTCGATCGTCCTCAACCTGCCGTCTGACGGCCCGCTCTACTTCACCGCGTTGCAGGACAAGGACATGTATCTCGCAATCGCCTTCTTGCTCGTGACCTCGGCGCTGCTCGTCGTCGGCAACCTGTTCGCCGACCTGGCGCTCGCCTGGCTCGACCCGCGGATCACGCTGGAGTAGCAGGCCATGGCAATCTCGATCCCGCTCCGGGACGTCGCGAAGACCAAGGACGTCGGCCAGGTCTCGCAGTTCACGTTGATGCGGCGGCGTTTCATGCAGAGCAAGCTGTCGCTCTTCGGCATCGTCGCCCTGCTCGTCCTCTACGCGATGGCGATCCTGTCGTCCTTCCTCGCCCCCTACGACCCGGCACAGCCCGACCCCTCGAACGTGATGCGGCCCCCGACCTCGCTGACGATCAACGGCAGCGGCGTTGCGGTCTGCGGCACGACCCAGGTTCTCAACACGCACAACCTGAGCTACGGCTACGCGCCCGACTGCTCGAAGGCGCAGCCGCTCCAGCTCCTGGGGCAGGGCTACTCCTACGACCTGTTCGGAATCATCCCGACCAATCGCCACCTGTTCGAGTCGAGCGGCAACCAGAAGGCGTTCCTGCTCGGCACCGACAGCGAAGGCCGCGATCTCCTCGCCCGTATCCTGGCGGGCGCTCGCATTTCGCTCTCGTTCGGCCTCGTTGCGGTCGCGATCTCCACGATCCTGGGTGCGGTCCTGGGCACCGTCTCCGGCTATTTCGGCGGCCCGGTCGACACGCTGATGCAGCGGCTGGTCGAGCTCCTGCTGTCGATGCCGCCGCTGTCGCTCTGGATGGCGCTCACGGCCGCGATGCCGCAAACGATGCCGGTGACCGAACGCTACTTCTTGATCACGCTCGTGCTCGCCTGCATCGGCTGGACTGCGCTCGCCCGGCAGGTGCGGGGCAAGGTCATGGGCTACCGGTCGCAGGACTACGCGTCCGCGGCGCGTCTCGCCGGCGCCTCGCACTGGCAGATCATCATGCGACACATGATGCCGAACTCGTTCAGCCACATCATCGTGACGGCGGCGCTCGCGATTCCAGCCGCGATCCTCGCCGAGACCTCGCTGAGCTTTCTCGGCTTCGGCATGCTGCCACCGGCGATCAGCTGGGGCGTGCTGCTCAGGGATGCACAGCAGATCCAGGTCGTTGAATTGCATCCGTGGTTGCTGCTCCCGGCCGCTCTTGTGATCTTCGCCGTCACCTGCTTCCTCTTGATCGGCGACGGGCTCAGGGACGCGGTTGATCCCTATGGCTAGGGCGAGTGAGGAGGCCACCCGGGCCGGGACCCCGCGCGGCGGCGGGAACCAGGTCGATCGCAACGAACCGCTGATCGAGGTCAAGAACCTGAACGTTCAGTTCAAGACGCAGCTCGGTCTCGTCAGCGCGCTGAACGGCGTCACGTTCACGGTGCCGCGCGGGAAGGTGCTCGGCGTCGTCGGCGAGAGCGGCTCGGGAAAGACGATCACCGGCCTCGCGATCATGCAACTCGTGCCGTCGCCCGGAAAGGTGATGAGCGGCGAGATCCTCCTCCACCAGCGGCCCGGCGAGCCGCCGGTCGATCTCCTCGGGTACGAGCGCGCGGGCACGGAGATGCGCAAGATCCGCGGTGACCAGGTGGGGATGATCTTCCAGGAGCCGATGACGTCGCTGAACCCGTGCTACACCGTCGGCAACCAGATCGAGGAGGCGATCCTCCTCCACCAGACCAAGGACAAGACGGAGGCGAAGGAGAAGACGATCGACATCCTGCGCCGGGTGGGGATGCCGAATCCGAAGAAGGTGTACGGGACCTATCCGCACGAGCTGTCGGGCGGCATGCGGCAGCGCGCGATGATCGCGATGGCGCTGTCCTGCAGTCCCGCGCTCCTCATCGCCGACGAGCCGACGACCGCGCTCGACGTCACGACCGAGGCACAGATCCTGGACCTGATCATGGAGCTCCAGGAAGCGGGCCACATGTCGGTCATGTTCATCACTCACAACATGGGCGTCGTCGCGCAGATCTGCGACGAGGTCGCCGTCATGTATCTGGGCCGCATTGTCGAGCAGGCAAGCGTCGAGGACATCTTCGACGACCCGAAGCATCCGTATACCGCCGCGCTGCTGCGCTCGATCCCGCGCCTCGGGACGAGCACGAAGCGCCTGGAGGTCATCGAGGGCGCCGTCCCCGACCCCTATGCACGGGTCCCCGGCTGCCCGTTCCATCCTCGGTGCCCGAGCGCGATCGCCGGCACCTGTGACGTGTTGATGCCGGCGGTGGCCACGTTCGACGGGCAGCGGCCCCATCTCGTCCGCTGCCACCTCTACGAGGAGAGTCGGAGCGGCGCCCGCCCCGAGGTGAGCGGGCTCGTGGTCGGAGAAGGGGCCGACTCGACACTCGCCGAGACAGGCGAGGCGTCCGCGTCTCGCAACGCTGTCGACGGTGGAGGCGAGTGATGCCCGAACCAGCCGGGCGAGCCGGCGCGTCACCGAGGCCGGAGATGGACGGCAACCTCCTCCAGGTCACCGGGCTGAAGAAGCACTTCCCGATCCGGGGCGGGTTCTTCCACCGCGTCACGGGCCAGGTCAAAGCAGTCGACGGCGTCGACTTCTACATCCGCGAGGGCGAGACGCTGGGAATGGTCGGGGAGAGCGGGTGTGGCAAGACGACGACCGGCCGCACCGTGATCCGCCTCTACGACCCGACCGAGGGCCAGGTGCTGTTCAAGGACCCTGAGCTCGGGCCGGTCGATCTGGCGACGATCGGACAGCGGGAGCTGCGCAGGGTCTGGACGAATCTGCAGATGATCTTCCAGGACCCGTTCTCGTCGCTCGACGCCCGGATGACGGTCGGCCGCATCGTTGGCGAGCCACTGCGCATGCACGGCCTGCTCGACGCGCGCCGCCGCCGGGACCGGGTCGCGGAGCTGCTCACCCTGGTCGGTCTGCGTCCGGAGCACGCGAGCCGCTACCCCCACGCGTTCAGCGGCGGCCAGCGTCAGCGCGTCGGAATCGCCAGGGCGCTGGCGCTGAACCCGAAGATGATCATCTGCGACGAGCCGGTCTCCGCGCTCGACGTGTCGGTGCAAGCCCAGGTGCTGAACCTCCTCGAGGACCTCCAGGAGCGGCTCGGGCTCACCTATCTCTTCGTCGCCCACGACCTGAGCGTCGTCGAGCACATCGCCGACCGGGTCGCGGTGATGTACGTCGGCTCCCTGGTCGAAATGGCGCCGACCGACAAGCTCTATGCGCGACCGCGGATGCCCTACACCGAGGCGCTGCTGGCCTCGATCCCGAAGCCCAATCCGCACCACCGCACCCGGCACGCTCGGCTTCCAGGCGACGTTCCCAGCCCGGCCAACCCTCCCTCGGGCTGCCTGTTCCATCCCCGCTGCCGCTACGCCCAGGACGTCTGCAGCAAGGAGCGACCCCCGCTGCGACAGGTGGCGCCGGAACACTGGGCCGCCTGCCACTTCGCCGACGAGCTGACACTCGAAGGTGCCGCGCCGTCCGGCATGGCACCCGGGGTCATGCTCCCCGCGCCGCCACCGGCACCCTGACGATGGTGCCGCTGCACGTCCTGTTCACGATGGATTGCCAGGCCCCGGCGCGCAAGCGCCGGCTGAACGCGCGACCGCGGACGTGGGACACATCCGCCCGCTCCATCGACGGGTTCTGCAACGGTCTGCTCGCGGCCGGCCACCGGCCCACGCTGTTCTGCACCGTGGGAGTGGCTCGTGACCAGACGCCGCTGCTGGAGGAGTTCAAGAGCACCGGCATCGAGATCGGACTGCTGCTCGATCCGCGAGAGCTCGACCCCAAGCTCCGCCACTACCTCGGGCACTACGACCGCGATGACCAGCGTCAGATCGTCAGGGTTGCGGTGCACCGGTTCGCGCAAATCTTCGGCACCCGCCCCCGATCGGTGCGGGCGGTCGAGCATTCCGCCAGCGACGAGACGTTCGCCATCCTCCGCGAGGCGGGCTTCACCCAGGGGTCGATCTCCAATCCCGGCCGCCGGGTGCGCAAGTACCAGGCGGTTTGGGATGGTGCTGAGCCCGACCCTCACCTGGCCGCCGAGAACGACCGGCTCCGGGCCGGGACGCTCGAGTTCCTGGAGGTGCCGGTGACGACCGATGCGACGCAGTCCACCGGCGGCGTCGCGCCCGAGCTCGATCTCGACTTCGGCGAGTTCGACCAGTGGCACCGCCCACTCGCCGAGGCCCAGCTCGAACGCATGGAATCGCAACGCGTGCCCTTCCGTGCGCTGTGCTGGATCGGGCGGAATGGTGCCCCCTACGGTGAGCCGGACGCGCCGTGCGCCCGGACGCTGACGCGGGCGATCGACTACGTGACCACGCTGGGCGGGCGATTCCAGGTCGGCTCGATGACGATGGCCGAGCTCCATGGCGCGTTTCGACAGCAGAGCTTGGGGACATGCTGAAGCCGCTTCCCGACACCCCGCCGCGGTTCCACGGCGCGCGGGCCTTCAACGACGCCAAGGAACGGTTCAGCTTCTGGGTCGCGACGAACTGGCAGCAGCTGGAGCTCGACGACCAGCGAGAGGGAGCGCTGTTCGTGCCCGACCCGGAGGACCTCGACACCCACCTCTCGGTCTGGGTCTCTGGGCTCGCCCACCCGATCCAGGCACAGGACCTGCCGGATCTGCGCCGCGGGCTGGAGCAGGGCCTGGCGCAGCTGCCGGACTGCGAGGTCGAGTCACGCTCCGACGACACCTACGACAACCTGATCAAGTTCGAGCGGGTGATCACCTACGGAGCGGCTTCGGATCCAGCACTCCGATGCAAGCGAAAGAGCTGGTACCTGTACGTCGACACCTGGTCGATCGTGCTCGCCTGGCAGGGGTCGACCGTCGAGCGCTACGAGTACTGGCTGCCGATGGGCAACTACGCGTTCGGGACCTTCAACGTCGCCGAGTGGCTCTGGTTCGCGACCGACCGCGAGCTGGGCCCGAGGCTCTGAGGCGATGCGGCACCCAGGCCGTGTGAGGGCGTGGCGACGGCCACGGTGCCGCCGGTGTTCCGGCCGGGCTGGAGGCGAAGGATAGGTTCCACCCGGACCTACGGGCGTGAGGATCGAGGAGGGCACCCCTGCCATGAACGAGTCGACGTCCAAGCTGCTGGATCGTCGTCAGTTTCTGCGGTTATCGGCGATGGCGGCGGCCGGCACCGTCGTGGCCGCCTGCAGCAGCGGGGGCGGATCCTCCAGCGGCAGCTCCTCCGGCGCGATCAACGGGCAGTTCCGCATCACCAAGACCGACATCGAGTACGCCCAGGACATCCCCTTCAACGGCACCCTGAAGGAGGCGCCCACGCTGGCCGCGCTCGTCAAGCAGGGCAAGCTCCCACCGGTCGATCAGCGCGTCCCCAAGCCGCCCTACGTGATGCC
>JBAPVZ010000558.1:0-7394 GCA_049283435.1 Candidatus Dormiibacterota bacterium | reverse complement strand
GAGTGAGCACGCCCCGACCGTGCGCCGCGGGCGGGGCGGTTGCGGCGGCGGTCAGGCATCGTCGTCGGCCGCCCCCGGCCGATTGCGCCACGAGCCGTCGTCCTCCGGCTCCGGGGTCCAGCCCGCTTCGTCGGTTCGACGGGCGACCTTCGCCGCCGGCCGCGGTTTCCGCGTGCCCGTGCGTTCTGCCGCCTGGAAGTCCTCGGGCCCGAACTCGGGCGCCTCGTCGGTGGCGGGTGCGTCGGGTTCGGGCAGCAGGTCCAAATGCGGCTGCGGCTCCGCCTCCTCGGCGGCCGGTGGCTCGTCGTCGTGCGCCGCCCTCCGATCACGGGGATCCTCTTCGACCACCTCCAGGAAGAGGTCCTCCAGGCTTCGGGAGCGGGTCCGCAGCTCGCGCAGGCCGAGATCGGCGCCGACGAGCCCCTTGGCGACCAGATCCTGCAGGTCTGCTCCCTCGCCACTGACGACCGCCTCGACCTCGCCGTCGCCGGCCGCCTCGGCGGTGACCGCGTGCACGCCGGGGAGCGCCTGCAGGACGGAGATGACCCGCTCACGGGAGCCGCGGACGAGCACCTCCACCTGCGCTCCCTCTTCGCCATGACGATGACGCAGGCCCTCCGGTGTGTCGTCGGCGACGAGGTGTCCCTCGTTGATGATGACGACCCGCTCGCAGGTCGCCTGCACCTCGGAGAGGATGTGACTGGAGAGGATCACGGTGTGGTTCCGGCCGAGCTCGACGATCAGGTCCCGCGTCTCACGCGTCTGGCCGGGATCGAGGCCGGCGGTCGGCTCGTCGAGGATCAGGACGTCCGGGTCGTGCACGACCGCCTGGGCGAGTCCGACGCGCTGGCGGAGTCCCTTGGACAGGCGCCCGATGATCTCCTGGCGCCGCTCGGCGAGCCCGCAACTCTCGATCGCGCGGTCGACCAGCTGGCGCCGCCGCTTCGGCTCGACGCCGCGCAGGCGGCACATGAACTCGAGAAACGGCCGCACGCGTTGCTCGTTGTAGAGCGGCGACAGCTCGGGGAGGTAGCCGACCCGCCGCCGAACCTCGCGCGATTCGGAAAAGACGTCGAACCCGGCGATCGACGCCGCGCCTGAGGTCGCGCTGAGATAGCCGGTCAGGATCCGCATCGTTGTCGACTTGCCGGCGCCGTTCGGGCCCAGAAAACCGAGGACTTGGCCGCGGGGGACGGAGAAGCTGACGTCGGAGATGGCGACACGCGCGCCGTAGTGCTTGGTAAGTGCTTGGACCTCGATCACGAGCGAGCGCCCATTCTAGGGGCCGCGAGGCGAACCCGCCTGTGCCGTGTTGAATACCCCTTGCCGGGCGGGCGACCGCCGTGTCGCTCAGGCTGGCTGACGGGACGCGGCGACGAAGGCCGGACGACGGCACGAGGCGCGAGGTAGGCTGGATCGCCCGTGCCATCGGCCCCCGCGTTGGAGACCCCTCGCCTGTTGCTACGGCACTGGCGTGACGACGATCGGCCGGCGTTCGCGGCGCTCAACGCCGACCCGGCCGTGATGGAGCACTTTCCGGCGACGATGGCGCCCGCCGAGAGCGACGCCTTGGCCGCGCGGGCGGAGGCTGCCCTGGATAGCGGCCCCTACGGGCTCTGGGCGCTGGAGGACCGGGGCACGGGACGCTTCCTCGGCTTCACCGGGCTCAGCGTTCCCTCGTTCGCGGCGCCGTTCATGCCGGCGGTCGAGATCGGATGGCGCCTGCGCCGGGACGCCTGGGGCCAGGGCTTCGCACAGGAGTCGGCGCGAGCGGCCCGGGATTACGGGTTCGCCGAGGCCGGGCTCGACGGGCTGGTGTCGTTTACCGCGATGAGCAACGTGCGTTCGCAGCGCGTGATGCAGCGGATCGGCATGACGCACGGCGCCGAGGACGATTTCGAGCATCCTCGCCTGCCGGAGGGACACCGCCTGCGACACCACGTCCTGTACCGGCTCTCGCGCGATCAGTGGACCGCGCTCGGCCACTGATCCGCCGAGCCCCGGGCACAACGGGAACGGCACGCAAGACCGAGACGGGGCGAGCACATTCGACCGCAGCCGCTCTGCCGCTGCCGGCGGCGAGCTCGCGAACACGTGCCCTCGCCTCCCGCCGCCAGCGCAGGGCGGCGACTCGCCTGACCAGGGGTCAGCCTCGCTAACGCTGAAGAGGACGCCCGCGCGGTGCCTCGATCACCGCGCTCCGTCCTCGCGCCGCAGCTCCAGCGACTCCCTGATGTGCCAGGCCTCCGACCCCTGCGAGCGGATTGCGTCCGCGGTCGCCTCGTCGCTCTGCCGGGCCAGCTCGCCCAGCCGAACGATGACCGCGTTCACCTGCTGCAGCCGCTCCTCCACCGTCCCCTCGCGATCGCAGCTCCCGACCAAGGCGATCGCCTCCTGGAGGGTCTCCGGCAGTTCGTCGGCTCTGGCCTCTGCCTCCAACTCTGCCAGGTACTCGGGGGCCCGGCGAAGGTTCTGCGCGAGCTCGCGCAGGTCGTCGTTCAACTCCTGTTCCAGGTAGTAGTCGTTTGGCGCTGCGTCGGCGAGGAGGTCGAGACGTCTCGCCTGCGGCTCCAGCGCGACTGGGTCCGGGTCGTCGGCGTCCAGGGACTCATAGGCGGCATCGATCTCGAGCCGGCGCAAGCCCATAAACTCGAGATGGTCCAGCGCACGAAGCCGCTCGACCACGGCCGATTCCGGGAGCGTGGCGGCGATCACCGCGAACTCCTCTGCAGTCAGGGGACCGTGCGCCCGTTCGTTCTCCGTCATGTCGTTCGCCCCCGCATCCACGGCTCCGCTGAGCTCGAGTCGGACAGCCTGCGCAGCGCGTGGCGGCGAGGCGCAAATGCCAGCCAAGCTTGCATTCGCGCGTCGTGTCTCGTCGTCGACGACTCGCATGCGGGCGTACTTGGCTCGAAACCGGATCGGCTCGGCGGGCCGTGAACCGGACGCGCGAGATACTTCGCGGCACGCGCATTGTCGGCCGCCTCCGCGTGCCAGGCATCCGCCGCACGCCGCGTCTCAGAATGACGTCGCCGGCTAGCCTTGGCCACTTTCTTCGCCAGGTCGACCTCCCGGTCAGCCAGGTCCACGCGCCAATTGTCGGGCAACGCCATCCCCGCTCGCTCCGCCTCCAGGTGCAGCAGCCACTCCATCTCCATCGCTGCCTGCATCCCCATGATCGTCGAGCGGCCTCGCCCGTCGCTCGTCCGCAACACGGCCGGGTATGCAGGGTCCGGCGGCTCCGCCCAGTCTCGATTGCGCTCGAACAGGTTCGCCATCCCCATCTCGATCCGAGCCCGACACGCGTCGAGGTCGGCCCTGGGTACCCGCTCGCGCAGCCCGAACCCATCGATGGCCTGCTCCGCCAGCAGCGGCAGCTTGGCATCGGGGCTGACACGCGCCAGTTCGCGCAAAAGGTCCCGCTCTCGAACGCCCGGCAGCCGCTGCAGAGACGACAGCAGCTGATGCACCGCCGGCACGTAGTTCGGGTAGTGATGCCGGCGGTCCACCTGGACGCTCCCGATGCCCGGCGCCACTGGCTCCAACACACGCAGCGCGTGGGGCAGCACGCGCCGAGTCGCGGCCTCGGTCGTCCCCTCCTCCAGGAGCTTGGTGGTGAAGGGCGGCGTACCCGATCTCGCCTGCGTCTCGTCCTCCCCGCGCACGACATGGTGGATCGCCTCGTGGACGAGCGTCGCGATGCTCGCCGCGCAGATCCCGAGCGTTCGAGCGTCGAGCCGGCGCCCCGGACTCGTCCAGAGGGCGCCCAGCTGGTCAACCAGCGAAGCGGGCACGTACAGCGTGCCGTCGCGCCCCGCAGCCGCCGCGATGCCGTCAGCGCTCGGGTCGAGCAGCCGGAAGCAGCGGAACCGCGTCCGCTCGCCACCCAGGCACTGCCGGACTCCGTCGGCCAGCCACGTGGCCAGGTCCTGGAAGGCCCGATCCCACCGTCCGGCGCTCACCCGGTCTAGTCTGTCGCCGCGTCGCGGACATCAGAAAGACAAAGAGTAGCGCCGGCGGGTCAGGACCCCGTGAACTCGGGCTCCTGCTTGGCGAGGAAGCTCATGATGCCGATCGCCGCGTCCTGGCTCAGCGCCGCACGTGCGAAGTTCTCCGCCTCGATCTCCAGGGCATCGGCGAGCGGCAGGTCCTGGCCTCGGTTCACCGCGTCCTTGATCAGCCCGATTGCGAGCGTCGGACCCTTCGCGAATCGCGCGGCCACCTCGTCCACCGCGCCGGCGAAACCCTCCGGCGCGACCGCCAGGTCCACGAGGCCGACCGCCTGCGCCTCGGACGCCGAGAGCCGGCCGCCGTCCAGTAGCAGCGGCAGCGCCCGCGCACGACCGATCAGGCGGACCAGCCGCTGCGTGCCACCGGCGCCGGGCATGATGCCGAGCGCCGCCTCCGTCTGCCCAATGCGCGCTCGTCCGTCCTCGACCATCACGCGGTAGTCGCAGCAGAGCGCCAGCTCGCAGCCACCGCCGAGCGCATGGCCGCCGATCGCCGCGACGACCGGCTTCGGGCAGTTCGCGATCGCCTCGTAGCCGGCGTGGTTCTCACGCAGGATCGCGCGTACCTGGGCGACCGCGTCCTCCGCAGTCCGGTCGATGCCCGCCATCGCCGTCAGGTCGGCGCCGACGCTGAACGCGCGCTCGGACGCCGACGCGAGCACGATCGCCCGGACCGAGGCCTCCTCGCCAAGCTCGCCGAACGCGGTCCCCAGCTCGCTCATCAGCTGGCCGGCGATCGCGTTGTTCGAGCCGCGGTGCATTCGCACGGTCGCGACCGCGCCTTGCCGCTCGACGTCGACGGTCTCCCCCATCGCCGGCATCTCAGGCGGTGAACAGCGGGATGCCGCCGGCGACCTCGATCGTCGTCCCGGTGATGTAGCCCGCCTCGTCGCTGCACAGGAAGGCGATCGTCGCGGCGATGTCGGACGGCTCGCCGAATCGCTTGAACACGGTCCGGTTCTTGAACCGCTCGTACAGCGGGTTCGTCAACTCCGCTGCCTGCGCCGCCTCCGTGCGGATGATGCCGGGCACCAGCGCGTTCGCCGTGATGTTGTGCCGCCCTCCCTCCAGCGCCGCCGTCTTCGCGAGACCGATCAACCCCGCCTTCGTCGCTGCGTAGCTCGCCTGCCCGAAGCCGCCGATCGTGCCGGCGACCGACGACATGTAGAGCAGCCGCCCCCACTGCTGCTCGACGAGATACGGCCAGACCTCCTTCGTGCAGTTGAATGCGCCGGTCAGGTTGACGGCGATGTCGCGGTCCCACAGCGCGTAGTCCTGCTTCGGGATCTGCGCTGTGTTGTCGAGCGTCGCCGCGTTGTTGACGAGGATGTCGATGCGGCCGAGTTGCTCCTTCACCTGCGCAAAGACGGCACGGACCTGGTCACGGTTCGTGACGTCCATCTTGATCGCGACCGAACGCCGGCCCAGCTTCCGGATCTCCTCGGCGGTCGCGTTCGCGTACACCCAGCCCTGCGAGGCGGCGACCTGCGCGAGCACCGAGTTGGCGCCCAGTGCGGTTGCCTCGAGGTCGGGATCGTCCTCCAGCAGGATGTCGGTGATGACGACGTCGGCGCCCTGCCGGGCGAGCGTCAGGGCATCCTCGCGGCCGAGACCGCGCGACGCGCCGGTGACGAGCGCGACCTTCCCCGAGAGATCGAACATCGGCGTACCTCCTGCCGCTGCTACCGCTACTGCACGACGCGCATCGACCGCCGCTCACCGGCGATCGCGCGTGAGATCACGAGGCGCTGCACCTCGGCGGTGCCTTCCCAGATCTGATAGATCTTCGCGTCCCGCATCCACTTCTCGACCGGGTACTCCTTGATGTAGCCGTACCCGCCAAGAACCTGGACGGCCTCGACCGTCACGTCCATCGCCGTGTCGGCCGCGAACAGCTTGCCCATCGAGCCCTCGGCACGGTCGAACGAGGCGCCGTTCGCCGCCATCCAGCCGGCCCGCCAGAGCAGGAGCCGCGCGGCGTCGATCCGGGTCGCCATGTCGGCCAGCTTGAACCCGATCGCCTCGTGCTTGATCAGCGGCTTGCCGAATTGCATCCGCTCCTGGGCGTAGTCGAGCGCGAACTCGTAGGCTGCCCTCGCGATGCCGAGCGCGCCGGCGCCGACGCCAGGCCGCGTCGATTCGAGGGTCGTCAGCGCGCCGAGCGCGCCGGGACCCGACCCCTCCTCCCCGGGCTCGCCACCAAGCCGGTGGTCGAGCGGCACGAAGCAGTCCTCGAGGAGCACCTGCGCGGTGTGGCTTGCACGGACCCCGAGCTTCTGCTCCTTGCGGCCCATCGTGAGCCCGGGTGTTCCCCCCTCGACGAGGAACCCCGCGATGCCGGCCGGACCGAGCGAGCGGTCGGTGTTCGCGAAGATCACGTGGTAGTCCGCGATGCCGCCGTTCGTGCAGAACTGCTTGGTGCCGTTCAGGACGTAGCCGGGCACGCCCTCGACGGTCGTCCGCTGGGCAGTCGCCTCCAGCGCGAGCGCGTCGGAGCCGCTGTTCGGCTCGGTCAGCCCGAGACCGCCGAGCACGACCCGGTCGGGATTGCAGAATTCGGGCAGCCAGCGCTGCCTCTGCTCCTCCGAGCCCATCGCGAGAATGCCGGTGATCGCGAGCCCGGGGCTGATGATGCAGACGGCGATCCCCGCACAGCCCCAGTGCAGCTCCTCGGTGACGACGAGCTCGGTGATGCGGTCGAGTCCCTGCCCGCCGTAGCGCTCGGGGACGAAGGCGGCCGGGGTCAGGCCGACCCGCTGCGCCTTGGCGACGATCTCGTGAGGGAACTCCTCCGTCTCGTCATGGTGTGCTGCGTGCGGCCGGATCTCCCGCTCGGCGAACTCATGCGCGAGCTGACGGATCTCCTCCTGCTCCGGCGTCAACGAAAAGTCGAGCGGCATGGCGGGGATCCCCCTTGGTGGGCCACCGGTTCCGGGTCCAAAGGAGGTCATCGTAGCGTCGTCGGGCCGGGACGCAGGTCCCGCGAACGAGATCCCCAGGTGGGGCGCTCAACCTCGGGCCCGCAGGCGAACGCAGGCGAGCCGTGGCCTGATGATGTGGAATCGCCCGCGAGTGCCCGCTGCCTGGCGAACGTCCGCGTACAGTCCATCCCGGTCGGTCAGCATGTGGCGCGTGGCGGGCGCGGGACGCGTCAACGGGGGAGGCGGCGCGGCGCAGGCGCGGATCGGCGTCGCGCTTCTCGTCATGTTCGTCGTCGCGGGGTGCTCGTCGCCGTTCACGGCAGACTGATCAGGCCTCGATCGGCCGCTAACTTCGCACCCAAGAGGGTCGCGGTAGGAACCGCCCTCACGGGCGGCCCCCCGCACAGACCCCAGCGTGCAGAACTACTGCACTGGGTTCCTGCCTCGGGTGCTGGCGTCGGAA
>JBAPVZ010000557.1:0-5583 GCA_049283435.1 Candidatus Dormiibacterota bacterium | reverse complement strand
TCGACCGCCAGGCGCTCCGCGGGATAGTTCTCTCGCTCCAGGAACCGCAGAATGGCGGCGTCGCCTTCGACGCCTGCCCTGGGACGAGCCGGCGGAAAGGCTCGTGCGACCCATGGGTCGCCGTCATTCCTGTCAATGCAAAAGACGTCCCTCTTGTGCACGCTGGGCTTCGTCGCCGCGACCGCGTCTATGCGGTAGCGGTCCCGGAGATGTTCGAGAAGTCGCTCGGTGATGGGCTCGTGGTGCATCCGCGAGCTGAGCCCCCGGAGATCCGTCAGCGCCTCCGTATAGCGCTGGCCGGTGTCTTGGGCGTGATGCCGGACCACCTTCTTGAATCCGCCGTCCTTCGTCACGGGAAGCCTCCTCATCGACACCGTCGCACCCCAGCGTCCGGTGTTCCAGAGACGGCCTGTGACGCTCGGCGACCTTGAGGGCGACTCCCCTTCGCTATTGGAACCCGGCCGGGGCGAACGTTCCACACTCGGCGTCCGGTCGGCGCCGTGCCCAATAGCTTTCCATACTCGGGAGCCACGGTCAAACGCCGCTCCATCGACGTCAGATCCTGGAACCGTGCTCCGGCCCAGCCAAGGCTCCCACAGGCACGGTGAAGGACCCTTGACCGCGTGGCGCTCGGTATCGGTGGGCCCAAGATCCGCACGCTGAAGCGCACGGAGACGGTTGGTAACCCGATGGCGGCCCGTAAGCGGATCGCGCTGCCGCACACGCCCGCGCGAGCGCGGTGATCGAAGAGTACCTCGCGGCGCGGTGAACGAGGTTCTGCCGGCGACTGGTTTGCCGCCGGCAGTTCCCGGATCAGCCGTCTGCGGTCGCTGATCGAAGCCGAGGGGCCACGATTAGACCAGCGCGAAGGGTCCGATGCACCAGCCCCGCATCCAGTGCCAGTGGAAGTGGACCCGGCAACTACCGCCCCACCACGGCCCCGGCCCCGCGCGATGCGGTGGTCTGGGCGTTGCCGACAGAGTCGGGATCGGCGTGGCTGAGGCGGCAGGCCCCGGGGCCGGCGTCGCGGATGGCCGCGGAGTCGGCGTCGTCACCGGTGTCGCGGACGCGGTCGGAACCGGCACCGGCGAGGCGGAAGGGCTCGTCGCCGGCAGTGAGCCACTGACGTCGGTCGCCGGATGTGCCGCGTTCCAGGCGGTCATGGTGGACCCGTCATAGGTCCCCACCGAGTCCACGCCCGCGAAGGACCAGACCCATGCTCCGGCGTACCCCTCGCTGTAGTAGGCGTTCATCTTGGAGGTGAGGGGGGAGGCCTGGGGACTCGCCGGATACTCACCGACGACGATGGGCGCGTTGAGCCCGAAGCTCGAGGCGGCCCTTGCCTCCAACGAAGGAGCGTAGCCGTCGTCGTACGAGTGCACCTCGTAGTAGTCGAGTCCGTCGCCCTTGTACTGGGCAACCCAGTTGCTCGAGGCGGAGCCGACGGTGACCAGGGCACCACGAACGTTGGCATGCACGTCCCGGACGATCATCTGGGTCCACGCGTTGAAGTTGGCCAGGCTGCCCGGCTGAGACTGGCAGCGGCTGTTCAGGTCGTTGTCGTCGGCGATGCAGGCCTCCGGCTCGTTCATCGTTTCGATGGAGAACACGGCGGGGTTGCCCGACAGGTGCTTCAGCACCGGCAGGACGACGTTTTGCTCCAGGGCCTGGCCACCGGTCCCATCGTTGATGAGTCCACCGTGACCACCGCTCACAACTCCGTTACCGAGTGAAGCGGCGCCGAACATGAACTGGCTGTCGAAGAGAACCAGGTTCAGATGGACACCGTTGGCCCGCGCGGCGCTGGTCAGTGCGTCCAAGTCGGCGAAAACCTCCGGGTCGAGGCCGGTCGGGGCCCCGTTGGAGTCGAAGGTGATTCCTGCTCGGCCGTCGGCGAACAGCCACACGCGAGCGGTGGTGACGCCCTGGGAGCGCATCTTGGCAAAGTCGGCCTGCAGGGTCGACGAGTCGGCGTGGAACCCGTACTCGCCCCAGGCGTTGCCCCCGATGTCGTTGCCGTAATTGACCCACGGCAGGTTGACGCCGTTCGCGTACACCTGCGAGTTCGCGATCGGCAGCCGGTTGGTCGCGCCTCCCGCAGCCTGCGCGACGACGCTCGAGGCGCCCACCAGCAGCAGGAGCGCCGCCAGCGTTGCGATGACTTCCGTCAACTGCTTCCTCACTCCACCTCCTCTCGGTTGGATCGGATCGGGTAGCGAGCAACCGCGCGCCGACATCAACCAGGCCGACACCTCGGTCCAGTTCCTCCGTGCGCGAGGCACGTAACTCGGGTGGCTGGTTGTCCGGATCCGCGGACACGACCGGCCTGGCCGACATCTCGGCTCGAGCGCTACCCCTCGCTCGTCACCGGTTGCCGATCCCGAGGTCGTCGACCACCTCCTCGGTTTCAACGCCGACGACCAGGCACATCCTAACGGCCTGGGCCGGCGAATGTCATCCGCGCCGGACGCAGATGGCTCGTGCGGCGAGCTGCCAGAGGCCGGAGTTGATCCGAGAACGATCCGCAAACCCTGGAGCCTTCCACGGATGCGCCCGGTTCCTGCCCGGGACCGGGAATGCGATCGCCGGCAGGGCGGGTCTCGGATCGGAGCCGCCTTGCTCAGCGGCAACGAGATCGTTATGGGTTGTGCTCCTACCGGGGTCGTCATCGTCGGCTCAGCCGAGGGAGGGGGAGAGCCGTTACGATGTCGCGGATGCTCGGGCTCCGTCGCGCCGCGCTGGCCTGCTGCGGGCTGCTGCTGTTGGCCGCCTGCTCCGGCGCGCAGTCGTCGGGCGGCAGCCCCTCACCGAGGCGCCCGCCGACCGCGACGCCCTTGCCGACGCCGACCCCGGTGCCCCAGCTGACGTTGCAGGGCCTCTTCCATCCCACCGCACCACCGCCCAACGACCCCGCGCACATCCGGACACTGAACGCGACCGGTGACGTGATCCCGGCCCGGCTCGTCGACATCGCCGCCACCCAACGCAACGACTTCGCCTGGCCCTTCGAGCCGACCGCGGCGTACGTGAAGAACGCCGACCTGACCTATATCGACCTCGAGTCGCCCCTCCTGCAGGGCTGCCCCGAGCGGCCCCTGGGCCTCGACTTCTGTGGTGATCCCCGCTTCATCACGGGGCTGCAGTCGATCGGCACCAAGGTCGCAAACATCGCCAACAATCACGTGTATCCGGGGCCGGACGCGGACAACACGCAGGCACTTCTGCAGCAGAACGGCATCCAGGTGACGACCAACATCGGCCCGCCGGTGGTGATGGACGTGCGCGGCATGAAGTTCGCCTTCGTCGGCTGCAACGCCGTAACCGAGGGCGCGCCGGTCGATCGGGTGGCGCTCCAGAAGGACATCCAGGCCGCGCGCGCCGCCGTCGGCACGGACGGCGTTGTCGTCATGCAGTTCCACTGGGGCAAGGAGTACGAGCGGCTCCCCATGATGGCGGCCGGCCTCGCGCCCGACAACCCGGTCGAGCTGGGCCATCTCGCCATCGACTCGGGTGCGGATCTCGTCATCGGCAATCATCCCCACTGGGTGCAGGCCGTCGAGATCTACAAGAACCATCTGATCACCTACGCGCACGGCAACTACGTCTTCGATCAGGTCAACTGCTACCCACCGATCGGCTCCGACTACCTGACCTACTGCTCGGACGACACCCGCACCAGTGTCGTCGGAACCTATACGTTCCAGGACAACCACCTGGTCGGCGTGACCTGGAAGCCGACGTTCACCGACCCTCAGCTGCAGACGCAGTGGGCCGACCCTGCCCGCTCCGCGAACGTGCTGCAGACGATGGAGACGGCGAGCCAGCAGCTCGCTCAGCAGCTGGGCGAGCCCGGGTAGTGGAGGAGCTCACGATTGCTGCCGGGACCCCACGACTCCCCTCATGAACGTTGAAGGCAGGCAAAATAGACCGATGCTCCGACCCCGCGAGTGGCCCTCGGTGTTCGAGAGCAGCGTCATCGAGGACCCGCCCGGGGTGATCGATTGCCGCCGGCCGGCTGGTCTGCGGTACGGAGGTCGGGCCTCGGCCGGGTCGTCCGGTCCCGATGACGTTGCGGCACCACGTCCGCAGCCATGCCGCGACCACGGGCGCCGGACACGTCGCGCACGATGACGGGGGTGCGATCTCGGATGCCTGGAATGTGGTGGGGAACGGCGGTGGAGGCGCCCGATCCGGCCGCCCTGGCCAGGTTCTATGCCGAGTTGCTCGGCTGGCCGATCGTGCACGAGGAACCGGGGACGGCCGTCATCGGCACTCCGGGGGGCGCGAGTTTCCTGGTCTTCCAGCAGGCGGACGGCTACCAGCCGCCGGTCTGGCCGCCCGCAGTAGGTGAGCAGCGCCCGATGATGCACCTCGACTTCCAGGTCGGTGACCTGGAGGAAGCGCAGGCCGGGGCGGTCGCGCTGGGCGCCAAGGTCGCCGATCACCAGCCTCAGGAGAACGTTCGCGTGCTGTTCGATCCGGCCGGCCACCCGTTCTGCCTCTGCCGTGACGACGGCTGAGCCGTGACCGGCGCCTGAGCAAGTCCCGATGGGCAACCGCCATACCGGCGGGGCCGTCCAGTGCGGCGTTCTCGGCCGCTGCGCACTATCCGGGGCGGTGGTTGATGGCGCTGTCCGCGGCCGGCGCTGCCGACGTACCCATCGCGGCGGTAGCTCCTGCATGAGCCGCGGCGTCCGAAGTGGTGCGCCGGCGGGTGCCACGCGAGCCCGGGACCGCCCGAACCGAGGGTGGGACAGAGGATCGGTCGATTGGGAGGAATGACATCTGGGAACCGGGTTGCGAGCCGTCCAGACTGACGTCATGCAGGTTCCACTGACTCCCGGTACCCAGCTTGTCTGCAGTTGCCCAGCCCGGCATTGCGTCGAAGTGTCAGCGGACGGGGTGGCTCCGCTCATGCCCGCTACCTGCACGGGCTTCTACTGGTCGATCTCGCGCGCTGCCACCGAAGCACGAGTCTATGGCGCGGTCATCTCCGTGGGCGTCGTGCGTCCGAGCGGGAGCCAGGTGAAGTTCATCGCCTGACCGACGACACCGGCGAGGCGGCCCAGCGACCCTCAATGCTTGCGCACCACTCGCTCAGCCGCACCCTCCTTCCACTCCGTGATGTCGAGGTGTCCCTCGGCCACCTCGACGGCAGCGGCGCCGGTGAGATGGGTGGCGAAGAAGTGATCGAATACCTGGCCCCGCAGGTCGAGGCCGGTCTCCTCGAACAGGGCCTCCGCGTAGCGCCGGTGGAGCGCGGCGTCGATGACGTCCTCGACGACGCCCCACACCTCGCGTCGCCTTCCTTGACCTCGGTGTCGACGGTCGCGGTATGGAGGGAGAAGCGCGGATCGCGAGCCAGGTCCCGAAACTTGGCGGTCCCCGGCATCCCGCCGATCCACAGGTGACCTTCGAAGACCCTCGGCTCCATCGGGCTGATTCGAGGGATCCCGTCCGGCCGCAAAGTTCCGAGCAGGCACAGGCCCCCCGTTGCAGCGTGGCGGCGGCTGAAGATCTCAGCTATCCGAGGGGCGACCACGGTGAACTCTCCCCAGGTGGCCATGGTCTCAATCGTAAGGA
>JBAPVZ010000556.1:0-1650 GCA_049283435.1 Candidatus Dormiibacterota bacterium | reverse complement strand
CCGTTTACGAGCGCGAGTCAGTCGACATCGTCCAGGCGACCGAGGCGTCGCTGCGGGAGACGCTGTTCTCTGCCAGCCCGACCGCCTTTGCCCACCTCGCCGTGCACGAGGATTCGACGGGATCGGTCGTCGCCGGCATGGCTGTTTGGTATCTCAGCTTCTCCACCTGGACGGGCCGCAACGGGATCTACCTGGAGGACCTCTTCGTGCGCGAGACGTTCCGTGGTCACGGCTACGGAAAGGCGCTGCTGGCCAAGCTCGCCCAGATGTGCGTCGCGCGGGGCTACCCCCGGTTCGAGTGGTCGGTTCTGAACTGGAACGAGCCGTCGATCCGCTTCTACCAGGCGAGGGGCGCGGTTGCCGCCGACGACTGGACCCGTTATCGGCTCGAAGGCGCGCCGATGCGCGCGCTCGCGGAGTCGGTCTGAACCGGTTCAGGCCGGTCGCCCGCGCCGCGATCCGCTTCAATAGCGCCATGCGATCTGCTGCCGGGGAGAGACGATGAGCTGGCCCGACTCCGGCGTGTGGGCACCGCTCGCGACCGGCATCGTCGACGTGCGAGGTCGGGCGTACGGCCTCCAGGTCGTCGATCTCGGTGAGCTCGCGCTGCCCAGCGGCCGGCTCTGCTGCTTCGATCCGCTGGCGTCGTTTCCCGACGAGGTGCCGTTCATCGAGCTGCCGGCAGGACGGTACCCGGTGCGGCTAACGATCGCCGACACGAGTCGGGGCCTGGACGGCACGATGCCGCACGCCGCCTACCTCTCGGTCATCGTGCGGCGCGCGCGCGAGGAGTGGCATCGACCGCTCCAGCCTGTGTACAAGAGCGGCCGCCGCGCCGAGGCGCTGGAGGACGATCGGTACGTCGGCGTCGCTGTCGAGACCGGTGCCGCCGCGATGGTCGATCAGGGCGCGTTCGAGCGGCTCACCGGTGCCGAATGGTTCGACGATCTGCCCGACGCGTGGACGGATGCGATCGATGATCCCGACCGGATCCGAGAGGGGGTCGCGAACGTCGGGTTGCCGGAGGCACTCGAGGGTGAGAACATCGTGCTCTGCGCGACCGATGTGGAGGACGGTTACTACCCGATCATGGGCAGCTACGACCGGCGCAAACACCTGCTCGCCGTTCACCTCGACTTCGAGGTCGTCGGTACCTTCGAGTAGCGGAGGAGGCATGCGGTTCTTCCGTTCGGCGCACCGCGTGGAGCCGGTCCGGCCCGAGGACCTCGACTCGCTGAGGGGCGTCTACGCGCGTGCCTGGAGGGCCGCCGGGGACATCGTCAGCGCCCGGCTGCTCGCGGAGGAGTCGGTGCAGCGCGAGGAGATCGCGGCCTGGCTGCGGGGTGGTTTCGAGATCTACCGCACCCAGCACGACGGGTCGATCGTCGGCGTCGTGCGGTTGAGCTTTCCGAGCGGCGTCTGCTACATCGATCGCCTTGCCGTCGACCCCGACCTCTGGCGGCGCGGCCACGGCCGGGCCCTGCTGGACCACGCGCTCTCCCGCGCCCGCCACGCCGGCGTCCCCCGCGTGTGGACGCAATCGAGCCTTCGCCTGGATGCGGCGCGCTCGTTGTTCGACGGCTTCGGTTTTCGCGAGCAGGGCCGCCTCACCCCGCGCTACTGGCGCGAGCCGATCGTGCTGCTGGAGCG
>JBAPVZ010000555.1:0-9030 GCA_049283435.1 Candidatus Dormiibacterota bacterium | reverse complement strand
ATCCTGGGCTTCCTCGGCGGTTACATGGGCGGGATCGTGGACACGATCGTGCGCGGGTTCGCCGACATGCTGCTCACGGTGCCCGCGATCGTCGTGCTGGTGACGATCGCGAGCTCGATCAAAGGCTCGATCACGATCCCGATCGAGGCGCTCGTCATCTCCAGCCTCGCCTGGATGTGGCCGACGCGCACGATCCGCTCACAGGTGCTGCCGATGCGGGAGCGCGGGTTCGTGCAGATCGCGAAGCTCTCGGGGATGCGCACGCCCGAGCTGATCGTGAAGGAGCTGATCCCGAATCTCCTCCCCTACCTCGCCGCGAGCTTCGTCAGCTCGACCGCGGCCGCCATTCTCGCCAGCATCGGACTGGAGGTGATCGGGCTGGGGCCGCAGAGCGAGCCGACGATGGGCATGACGATCTACTGGGCGATCCAGTTCAACGCGCTGATCCGGGGGCTCTGGTGGTGGTGGCTCACCCCGATCGTGCTGCTCGCGCTGCTGTTCGTCGCGCTGTTCCTGGCCAGCTCCGGCCTCGACGCGGTCGCGAACCCGCGCGCCCACCGAGGAAAGTGATGGCAACCGACCACGAGGTGCTGCAGGTCTCGGACCTCCAGGTCCACTACACGACGCCGCGCGGCGTCATCCGCGCCGTCGACGGCATCTCCTTCGACCTGCGCCAGGGCGAGCGGTTCGGCCTGGCCGGGGAGAGCGGGAGCGGCAAGTCGACGGCGGCGCAGGCCGTGATGGGCCTGATCCGCTCCCCCGGCCACATCGTCGGCGGGACGGTCACGCTCGACGGCCAGCCGCTCCTCGGGCGCTCCGACGAGCACCTGCGCCGGCTGCGGCTGGCCGAGATCGCTCTGGTTCCCCAGGGTGCGATGAACTCGCTGAATCCGGTGCGCCGCGTGCGCTCCCACTTCGCCGACTCGATCCGCGCCCACCGCGCAAGGGTCGGCGACCGCGAGATCAGAGAGCGGATGCAGGAGCTCCTCCGGATGGTCAGCCTCAAGCCGTCGGTCGGCGACCTCTTTCCGCACGAGCTGAGCGGCGGCATGAAGCAGCGCGTGTGCATCGCGCTCGCGATCACGCTGCAGCCGAAGGTGATCATCGCCGACGAGCCGACGAGCGCGCTCGACGTCGTCATGCAACGCCAGGTGATGCAGACGCTGCGCACGATTCAGGAGCGGCTCGGCGCGTCGGTCGTGCTGATCGGCCATGACATGGGGCTGCTCGCGCAGTTCGTCGACCGGCTGGGCATTATGTTCGGTGGGCGGATCGTCGAGGTGGGGCCGGTTCGCGAGATCTTTCACCATCCGGGCCATCCCTACACGCGGATGGTGATCGAGAGCCTGCCGACGCTGAAGGAACGCGACCCGTCGCGGGCGGCGCGCGCCAGCACCGGGGTGCACCTTCGCCCGTCCAGCACCGAGGTGCTGCAGGAGACGGCGCCGGGTCACTGGGTCGCCCTCGAGGAGAAGGCGAGTTGACCGCCCTGCTCGAGGCGCACGACCTGACGCAGACGTTCGGCTCCGGAGCCGTACGCACGGTCGCGCTGGAGCACCTGACGCTCTCCATCACCGAGGAGACGCCCTCCTTCACCGCGATCGTCGGCGAATCGGGCAGCGGCAAGACGACGCTCGCCCGCTCGATGCTCGGCTTCCTGCGCCCCTCCGCCGGTCAGGTGCGATACCGGGGCCGCGACCTCTACAACGCCTCTGGCGGCGAGCTCAGCCGCTTCCGGCGCGAGGTGCAGGCGATCTTCCAGGATCCGTTCGAGGTCTACAACCCGTTCTACCGCATCGACCACCTGCTGACGACGCCGATCAAGAAGTTCCACCTCGCGTCCTCGGGGCGCGAGGCGCGGGAGATGGTCGATCGGGCCCTGCGCACGGTCGGCCTGCAGCCGGAGGAGACGCTCGGACGCTACCCGCACCAGCTGAGCGGCGGTCAGCGGCAGCGAGTCACCGTCGCCCGGGCGCTGCTCATCCAGCCCAAGCTCGTCATCGCCGACGAGCCCGTCTCGATGATCGACGCCTCCCTGCGGGCGACCGTGCTGGAGAGCCTGCGCCGGCTCTTCAACGACTTCGGGATCTCGTTCATCTACATCACGCACGACCTGACGACCGCGTACCAGGTGAGCGACAACGTGCTCGTTCTCTACCGCGGACGCATCGCCGAGGCGGGCGACGTCGAGCACGTGATCAAGCAGCCCTCGCATCCGTACACACAGCTCCTCGTCAACTCGATCCCGATCGCCGACCCCGACGAGCAGTGGGGGGAGGACATCCCGGTCGTCGAGTCGGGCGGCATCGAGGCCGACCGCGACCATGCCTGCGCGTTCGTCGATCGCTGCCCGAAGGCGATGCGACGATGCGCCGAGGAGGTGCCACCGACCTACCAGACGCTGCCCCACCGCGGCGTCGCCTGCTTCCTCTACAGCGAGACGAGGGACACGATCGAGGGCGACATCACCCAGGCGTTCAACCAGGCCAGCGCGCCGGCCGGAAAACCCCACCCGGTGGCACCGGGTGGAGCCGCCGTCCACAGCTGAATTCCATCCACATCGAAGCGTGGGGAGGTTTACCGGAGATGACTGAGCGCGAACCGTTGAGCGGCTTCGACCGTCGACGTTTCCTGCAGCTGCTGGGAGCCGGCGTCACGGTCGGCAGCCTGCCCGCGATCATCGCGGCGTGCGGCGGCACCACAGCCGGCACCGGCACCGGCGCCGGCTCGGCGGGCGCTCCGTCAGCGACCCCGATTCCCGCCCCCGGCGGCACCTCGCTGGGGAGCGTGCCGCGGGCGAAAACGCTCGTCTTCGGCATCACGGGCGGCAACATGACGGACTACACATTCATCAATCCGTTCCTGACCGGCACGTCCACGTCGACCGGCTTCCCCTACTACTTCGAAGCCCCGATGTACTACAACTCGTATCACACGAGCACGGTCTCCGGGCCTCCCAACATGAAGTCGTCGGCGGGCATCATCCCCTGGCAGATCGAGAGCTATCAGCTGCCCAGCCCGTACACGTCGCTCCAGATGAAGATCCGGCAGGGCGTCACCTGGAGCGACGGGCAGCCGTTCACGTCGGCCGACGTCGCCTACACGCTGAACATGCTGAAGTCGGCCGCACCGAAGCTCACGTTCTCGGTCGACATGGCGACCTGGGTGAAGAGCGTCGAGACACCGGACAAGCAGACGGCGATCGTCAACCTGACGACCCCCAACCCCCGGTTCATGTTCGACTACTTCCAGTTCCACCAGGACATCGGGATCCACATCATGCCCCAGCACGTCTGGCAGGGGCAGGACCCGACGACGTTCACGTTCCTCGACCTCGCGAAGGGGCAGCCGATCACGACCAGCCCCTGGCAGCTCGTGCTCTCGACGCCGACCCAGCGCATCTTCGATCGGCGCAAGGACTGGTGGGCGAGCAAGGCCGGCTTCCACGACATGCCGGATGCGGAGCGCATCATCGTGCTGCCCGGCAGCGACGAGACGAACATGGTCGAGTTCGCGACCGCGAACACGACCGACGAGACGATCGACCTCCGACCGGTCAACATCCAGACCGTGCTCGCGAAGAACACGGCGATCACGACGTGGACCGGGGAGAAGGTGCCGTACGGCTATCGCGACTGGTGGCCGGTGAGCCTCGGCTTCAACGACTCGCAGGCGCCGTTCGACGACGCCGACATCCGCTGGGCGATCAACCACACGATCCGGCGCGATCAGCTCATCTCGATCGGCTATCACGGGGCCGGCGAGAAGACGATGATCCCCTATCCGAACTTCCCCGCGCTCGAGAAGTACCTCAGCGTCGTCAAGAGCCTCGCCGCCACGATCGACGACTACGACCTGAGCAAGACGAACAAGACCATGCAGGGCAAGGGCTACACGAAGAACAGCTCGGGCCTCTGGGAGAAGAACGGCAAGACGATCTCGATGCTGATCCAGAGCCAGATCCTGTTCACCGACATCACCCCGGTGCTGGTCGAGCAGCTGCGAAAGGGCGGCTTCGACGCCTCGTTCGACATTCCGGCGGGGACGACGTTCACGCAGAAGGTCTTCACGGGCGAGATGGACGCGTTCCTGAACGGGCACGGCGGCAGCGTGGAGGAGCCGTACGACACGCTGAAGCTCTACCACAGCCGGTATTCGGCGCCGACGGGGACCCAGGCGACGCAGCCGTACCGCTGGAAGAACACGCAGTTCGACGCGATCGTGGACCAGATGGCAACCGTGAACCCGAGCGACTTCTCGACGCTGTCATCGCTGTTCGAGAAGGCGATGAAGATCTGGGTGCCGGCGCTGCCGGACATCGGACTCGTGCAATGGTTCCACCGCATCCCGACCAACTCCTCGTTCTGGACCAACTGGCCGGACGCGAGCAACCCGTTCATCAACACGTGCTACTGGCACCGCACCTCGCCGCTCTGGATCTACTCGATCAAGTCGAAGGCGAAGAAGTAAGCCGCGATCCGTGCGCAAGCAGCGCAGGGTGCCGGGCGTGTGCAAAGGCACGCCCGGCACCCGTCTTATCGGGAGGGAACGAATGAAGATCGGTCTGGGGCTGCCGGGGAACATCATCAACGAGCGCAACCTGCGGTTCGCGAAGCAGATCGGTGCGACGCACATCGTCGCCCACCTGGTGAGCGCGCGCTCCGGCCATCCGCTGGAGCAGCAGGGCCATCGCGTGTCGGAGCCGAACTCCCACGCGTTCAGCCTGGAGGGCCTGCGCGAGCTGCAGGAGATGGTCGAGGGGCAGGGTCTCCACCTGGAGGCGATCGAGAACTTCGCGCCCGCCGACTGGTACGACGTCCTCCTCGACGGGCCGCGGCGCGACCAGCAGATGGAGACGCTGAAGACCCTCCTTCGGAACCTCGGACGGCTCGGCATCCCGACCATGGGCTACAACTTCTCCGTCGCCGGCGTCTGGGGACGCGATCCCGTCCCCGAGGCCAGGGGCGGCGCCGAGACCGTCGCCTTTCGCGACCCCGAGCAGCCTGCCATCCCCAGGGGCATGATCTGGAACATGGTCGTCGACCCCGACCAGTTTCGCCCCGACGATCCGAGCAGCGTCCTCGCGCCGATCTCCGTCAAGGAGCACTGGCGACGGCACGACCGGTTCCTCCAGGACATCCTCCCGGTCGCCGAGGAGGCCGGCGTCACCCTCGCCCTGCACCCGGACGACCCGCCCCTGCCGACCCTTCGGGGCACCGGTCGACTCGTCTCCCGGCCCGAGCACTACCAGCAGCTGCTCGAGCAGCACCCCAGCCCCAACTGGGGGCTCGAGTTCTGCATCGGCACCCTCGCCGAGATGCCCGACTCCGACATCCTGCAGGTCGTGGACCGCTACAGCCGGACCCGGAAGATCGCCTACGTGCACTTCCGCAACGTCGTCGGTACGGTCCCTTCCTACAAAGAGGTCTTCATCGACGAAGGGCAGACCGACATGCTGGAGGCCGTCTCCATCCTCCATCGCAACGGCTTCGGCGGCGTCATCATCCCCGACCACACGCCGCTGCTCGACTGCGACGCCCCCTGGCACGCCGGCGTCGCCTATGCGCTCGGCTGGATGCGCGCCGCGCTGCGCTCAATCGGCGCCCTCGACGACTCGCCGGCGCCGGCGCCGGTCGGCTGAGCCCACCTCCCTGACCGACGACCCAACGGGCCGGCTGCCGGCGTGCGGCCGCTTCCCCGCGCCGGGTTGCGACCGGCTGCCGGCGTTCGGCCTCTTCGGTAGCGCGCGCGCTCAGCCGTCCCCGTCGGGCGCCTTCGCCGCGGGCGACACCTGCTGTGGGGTGGGAGTGCCGGTCAACGTCGTCTTCGGGTGGGCAGGGAGCAATACCGGCGCGCGCGGCGGCTGCGAGAAGTCGAAGTCCTTCTGCAGGTCGCCGAGGATCTTCACGTTCTCGCGCACGTCGGGTCGCGGATCGGGCCGGCCGTCGGTGCGTGGATCGAGCCGCTGCCCACCGAGGAAGTCGTCCTCGATGAATTTGTCGTACGCATCGAACGACAGCGTCTGGTGGTCGACGAAGTGCTGCTTCGCGTAGGGGCTGATGACGATGCCCGGCACCCGCAGGCCGTATCCGTTCTGATCGACGGTCGGCGGGGTGACGTGATCGTAGAAGCCGCCCCAGTCGTCCCAGGCGAGGAAGATCGCGGTCGAACCCCAGTCGGGGCTCCGCATGGCCGCGTTGACGAGGCTCGTCACGTAGGTCTGGCCGAAGCTCACCGGTGCCGGCGGATGCTCGCTTACCTCGCCGGACGGGACGATCCAGGAGACGGCGGGGAGCGTCCCCTTCTGGGCCGCCTGGTAGAAGTGGTCGACGGACTGGATGTTGCCGAGCTGGCCGTCGTTGCGCACGGTGTCGAAGTAGGGCAGCGGGTTCCAGATGCCCGGCGTCTGCGCGTTCTGCTTCACCGGCGCGCAGGACACCTGGCTGTCGTTCTCGCAGTCGGGTTCGGTGCCGGCGACGACGTAGTAGCCCCAGCTCACGCGCTCCTTGTGCAGCAGGTACGTGACGTCGGTCCAGGCGTAGATCGGCGCCTTCGCCTTCGCCTTCCTGCCCGGCTTGGTCGCCTTCCTGGCCGGCCTGGTCGGCGTCGCCGCCGCGGTCGCTGCGGGCGTCGGCTGCGCGCCGGCGGCGGGGACCGGGTTCCCGTTCGGCGGCGTGCCCGGGGCCTGCAGCGCGTTGACGCAACTGCCTGGATTGTTGTGCTGGGTGCAGTGCGCGGACCACTCCGAGACCATGAACAGATGCGCCGGCAGGCTCCACGACGCATTCGGCTCGAACATATGGTCCTGGAGCGCGAAGTCCGACGCGTAGGACCAGTAGTTCGGGATGTCGCTCGCGGTGTGGTAGCCCATCACGTCAGGCGTCGCCGAATTCGTGCAGGCGGGATTGGTCGGATCGGTGCAGCCCTTGCGGCCGGCGACCGCCTGGCCGATGAAGCCGTCCATCTTGCCGCCGTCGATGTCCGCTGTCGCGTTGACCTGACTGTGCGGGCCACCGCCGTTCACATCAGCGTGGTCGACATACGGCTTGACGCACTGGTTGGTGCTCGGGTCGGGAACGCACCCGGAGGGGGTGCCGTTCGCCATCGGGATGCCGTCGGCGCCGGGAAAGGTGCCGAAGTAGGAGTCGAACGACCGGTTCTCCTGCATGATCACGATGATGTGCTTGATCTTGTGGATTCCTTGCGGACCGGAAGACGAGCCGCCGCCGCCGCCGCCGCCGCCGACCGAGCAGGCGGTGAGGACGAGCGCGCCGGCCAGCATCAGTGCCGTGAGGGGAAAGCGCCTCATGGGTCTCCATTCCACTCGCCGCACGTCAGCCCGTGGCGAGGAAACCATCAGCGTTGCGTAAGCCCGGTGCGGCTTGACAGGCCGCCACCCGGTTTTCTACGGTCCGCTCTGGACGGCGACTGCGGCTCCCCGCCGGCGGGCTTCGCCGGATCCGAAATGACTGCGACGAACCAGGACCCGGCGCCGTTTGCGACGTCGATGGCGTGGCTGCTCGACAATCCCTGGGCTCGCTTTCGCGCCCGCGGCATGGTCCGCCGCCTGCCGCTGCGGCCGGGCATGCGGGTCGTGGACATCGGCTGCGGACCCGGGCGCCTGACGCTGCCCGTCGCGCGTGCCGTCGGAGAGGACGGCGAGGTGCTCGCGGTCGACGTGCAGCCGGCGATGTTGCGCCGGCTCGAAGGGCACGCGAGGCGCGACCGGCTCCGCAACGTGCGCACGCTGGCGGCCGCGGCCGGCTCCGGCGCGCTTCCACGAGATCGTTTCGACCTGGCCCTCCTCGTCGCCGTGCTCGGCGAGATCCCTACCGACCGGCGCCGACCGGCGCTGCAGGAGATCGCGCGTGCGTTGCGGCCCGGCGGGTTGCTCGTCGTCTTCGAAGGCCTGATCGACCCGCACCGGCAGCGCCGCGACGCGATCCTCGGGATGGCGACGGCGGCCGGGCTCGAGCTCGCCGGCGAGGAGCGGCGAATCGCCTCGATCCAGCTCTTCCTGCGCCGGCCGGCGGACGCGAGCACACTGCGCTCGCCCGAGGCATAGGCGAGCGCGGCGAGGGCGGTAGCCTCTGCTCGATGACGAGTGCCCACCAGGACCCTCAGAGTGCTGTGCAACCGATCACCCGCCGGCAAATCGGGGAGGCGGTCGTGCACCAGGTGCTCGAGCTCGACCTGTCCGACGTGCTGCAGGAGATCTTCCCGCCTACGTCCTCGACGCTGGTCGCCGCCACCACGTGGCTGCAGCCGCCCCTCGTCGGTGAGAACGGGAGCCTGCGGGGAGTCGCCCAGGTGTTCGCGATCGAGATCGGCGGTCACCGCATCCTGGTCGACACCGGCATCGGGAACGGCAAGTCGAGCCCCCGCCCGTCGTTCGCGAACCTCGACACGCCGCTGCTCGATCGGCTCACCTCGGTCGGCTTCGGGCCGGAGGCGGTCGATCTGGTGCTGACGACCCACCTCCACGTGGACCACATCGGCTGGAACACGCGTCGGCAGGACGGCCGCTGGGTCTCGACGTTCCCGAACGCCCGCCACGTCGTCGTGCGTGCCGAGGACGCCTACTGGGCAGGCGTGGACCTGCCGCCGGCGCGACGCCAGACGTTCGTGGAATCGGTCGATCCGCTGCGCGAGACCGGGCGCTTGCAACTCGTCGACGTGCCGGCGGGCGGAGCCGAGATCGTCGCCGGCATCCGGCTCCTGCCGGTCCCCGGTCACACCCCGCACCAGGTCGTCGTCCGGTTGGACAGCGACGGCCGCTCGGCGCTGATCGGGAGCGACTGGGTGCACCATCCGCTGCAGCTCGCCCATCCCGAGGTGAGCACCCTCGTCGACGTCGATCCGGTGCAGGCGGGCCGTACCCACGAGGCACTGCTCGCCGAGCTGGCGGGCACCGACACCCTCCTCCTCGGCGGGCACTTCCTGCCGGAGGCGGTCGGCGTCGTGCGACGGGACGGCGACGCCTACCGGCTGCTCGCGGTGCCGCCCGCCGGCTGAGCAGCCGTACCCGGG
>JBAPVZ010000554.1:0-1526 GCA_049283435.1 Candidatus Dormiibacterota bacterium | reverse complement strand
GGGCTATGCCAAGGCCACCGGCAAGGTTGGAGTCGCGCTCGGGACCAGCGGACCGGGGGCGACCAATCTGGTGACGCCCATCTGCGACGCGATGATGGACTCGGTGCCGGTCGTGTTCCTGACCGGTCAGGTCCGCACCGAACTGCTCGGAACAGACGGGTTCCAGGAGGCCGACACGATCGGGATCACGATGCCAATCGTCAAGCACAGCATCATGATCCAGCACCCCCTGGAGATCCCACGCTCGCTGCACGAGGCGTTTCACATCGCCCGCACCGGGAGGCCCGGACCGGTCGTGGTCGACATCCCGCAGGATCTGAGCCGGGCCGACATCCCGTACGAGCCCGTCACCGACGTGCATCTGCCGGGTTACCAGCCGACCACCGACGGTAACCAGAAGCAGATCCGTCAGGCCGCCAAGGCGCTGGCCAACTCGCGCCGGCCGGTGATCTACTCGGGTGGCGGCGTGATCGCGGCCAACGCGGCCGCGGAGCTGACCGAACTGGCCACCGCGGGTGGGTTCCCGGTCACGTGCACGATCATGGGATTGGGGGCGTTTCCGGCGCCACACCAGCAATGGCTGGGGATGCTGGGCATGCACGGCACCAGAACCGCCAACTACGCCATGGACGAGGCCGATCTGATCGTGGCCATCGGGGCCCGGTTCGATGACCGGATCACCGGCAAGCTGTCGGAGTTTGCGCCCCGGGCCAAGTTCATCCACATCGACATCGATCCGGCCGAGATCTCCAAGAACGTCCCGGCGCACATCCCGATCGTCGGCGACGCCCGCAACATCCTGCCCCGGCTGACCGCCGAGTACCGGGCCCTGGCGGGGGACCAGTCCCGGCTCGACGAATGGTGGGCGCGGATCCGGGTCTGGCAGGAGCGCCATCCCCTCGGCTACACCGACTCGACCGACGCCGAGATCAAGCCCCAGCACATGGTCCAGGCCCTGTACGAGGCCACAGGCGGCGACGCCATCCTCACCAGCGACGTGGGTCAGCATCAGATGTGGGCGGCCCAGTACTACCACTTCGGCAGGCCCCGACGCTGGATCAACTCCGGCGGCCTCGGGACGATGGGGTTCGGGCTCCCCGCCGCGATGGGGGCGAAGGTCGGCTGTCCCGGCGAGACCGTGGTGTGCCTCGCCGGCGACGGCTCGGTTCAGATGAACATGCAGGAGCTGGCGACGTGCACCCAGGAGGGCATCGCGATCAAGGTGTTCATCATGAACAACGGCTATCTCGGCATGGTCCGGCAGTGGCAGGAGCTGTTCTGGGACAAGCGCTACAGCCAGGTCGAGATGGGGCGCTGGCCGGACTTCGTCAAGGTCGCCGACGCCTACGGGGCGACCGGCATGCGCCTCGAGGACAAGACCACGCTGGTCTCCGACATGCGCGAGGCGCTCGCCACCGAGGGACCGGTCCTCGTCGACGTCCGGGTGACCCGCGAGGAGAACACGTATCCGATGATCGCGCCCGGCCAGGCGGCGCGGGACATGGTCGGCTGACCGCGAGGAGAGG
>JBAPVZ010000553.1:0-1779 GCA_049283435.1 Candidatus Dormiibacterota bacterium | reverse complement strand
CCTCCGAGGGGCCCGCGACGTGACCTACGAGCGGGTCGGCTCTCGATCGGTGGTGTCCCGGTCGGCACCTGATGGGGAACGGCGTCGGGACCACTTCGCAGGCCACCTGGGACAATTCGAGCAGCTCGCCCAACTGATTCGACCCACGGAGTGGCCACGGCTCTTCACCTGGACTGAGCCGATCCGCATCGTCTACGGCGCCAGCGAATGCGTCACCACCATTGGGTCGAGGCGGGAGGGCCGCCGGTCGGCACCCCCCTGGCTGATCGATCGTTGCGACGTGATCGCGGATGTCCAGACGGGGATCATCCGCCGTCTTGTCGGGACGGTCGATGAACAGGAGATACTGCGGCACGAGGTCAGGATCAAGTCGGTCGGTTGACCCAGACGCCGCTCGGCGGCCGCCCCCCTCAGAGCCGGACGAAGCTCGCGTGCTCGCGGTACTCGTCGAGCGTGCGCGCGTCGAGGTAGGCCATCGAGCTGCGGAGCCCGGCCAGGTAGCGCCGCACGACGCCGGCGGCCGGCCCCTTGGTCGGGACCATCGTCTCCGCGCCCTCGACGTATTTCGGGTCCAGGTTGCCGGCCTCCTGCTGCACCGAGAAGGAGGCGGCGCCGCGCATGATCTTGTAGGTCTTGCCCTCGACCGCGATCGGGCGCCCCGGCGCCTCGTCGGTGCCGGCGAGCGCGGAGCCGACCATCGCCAGATCGGCGCCGAGCGCCAGCAGCTTGCAGAGGTCGGCCGGGGTCCGGACGCCGCCGTCGCCGATGATGAGGGCGCGCTTCCGAACGCTCGCGGCCTCGGCGACCGCGTAGGGGGTCGGTACGTAGACGCCGGTCTCGGTCCGCGTCTCGCAGACGGAGCCGCCCGCGATACCGACTCGGATTGCATCCGCCCCGTGGTCCTCCAGCCAGCGGAACGCCTCCTTGGAGGCGACGTTCCCCGCGATCAGGAAGACGTCGGGGGCCTCCGCGTGGAGCCACGCCATCGTCTTCGCGACCTGGTCGTGGGCACCGTTCGCCGTGTCGAGGCAGACGATCCCGCAGCCGGCCTCGTGCAGCGCCAGGAACCGCGACTGCCAGTCGCCGGTCACGCCGAGGGCGGCCGCGACCGGTCGCGCCGCGCCGCCACCGGCCAGCTCGCGCACGTACGACGCCTGCTCCTCGATCGGCAGAAAACGATGCAGGATGCCGAGTGCGCCCTCCTCGGCGAGCGCCCGGCACATGGCCGGGCCGCACACGTCGGGCATCGGTGAGCCGACGAGCGGGATCTCGAGCGTGCTCGAGCCGAGGCGGACGCTCGGCCTCGCGTCCGCGCGGTGCTCCAGCCCGGAGGCAACGCGCGGGACCAGGCTCATGGTGTCGTAGTCGAACGCGACCGGGGCGTTGCGCAGCTCGTCCAGCGCGATCGTCCGCGGCCGCACTTCGTTGAGGGCGGTCACGAAACCCATCAAACCACACGCAGCCAGTGATCGAGGAGCCGCACCCGATCCGCGAGGTGACCGCTTCGCGGGTCGTCGAGCGCGAAGCGGAGACCGCGTGCCGCGACACCGAGCAGCGCGAGCGTCCGCGAGTCCCCGGCATCGGGCACCGCTCCCAGCAGCCGCAGCAGCGCGACTGCCTCCTCCGCCGCTCGGAGCATCGCCTCCGGGTCGGCGCGCGTCTCCGCCAGCGGCTGCTCGCGCGCCGCCATGTGTTCGCCGAGGCGACGCAGCTCCTCCGCCCGGTCCGCTGCCCCGGCGATCGCCCGGAGCCGTGCACCTCCGGATCGCGCCCCGGCCG
>JBAPVZ010000552.1:0-5960 GCA_049283435.1 Candidatus Dormiibacterota bacterium | reverse complement strand
CCCGACGGTTCCGCGCTCGCCGGGCGGGACCGGACAGCGCCTGAACCTGATGTGGTGGGTTGCGGTCGCACTCGAGAAGTCCGACGGAACGCCGGCCGCGATCTGGGGGCTCGGGGGCCGCGCGGGTGGACGCCCGGCACCCTCCGAAGAGGTCATCAGCATCCTCACCGACGCCATCCACCATGACCTCGAACAACCCGCCGAGCGCGCCGTGCTGCGCAGTCGGCTGACACCGTTTACGTAGCCGTGGGTGATCACGAGGTGGCCCGCTGGCACGTTCCAGGGATCAGCTCGACTCGTAGTACGCGGTTGGCCGATTATGGCTGGCCGGGTGGCAGTCCGTGCTCGCGCATCGCGCTCGCGAACTGCACGAACTCCTGTTGGAACTCGTGCAGCCGAAATGGCTGGCCGGCGCCATCGGGGGCGGCTGACGATGCGCCATCGGGACCCCCGCGGCGGAGCTCGCGGGCGCCCGTCCGCCACGCGTCGATCGCCTTGCGAACGGCTGCCGTGTCGGGGATGTCGGTGCGCGGCGCCTCGCCAAGCACGACGCCGAGATCCGGAGCTTTCTGGACTCGCTGTGACATCTGGGCGATCGCCTGGTCGGGATTCTTTGCAAAACGGGTGAGGATCGTCTTGATCAGGCTGGTGTGATCGAACACCTGGTGGCAGACGAACTGCTTGACGCGCGGACCGACGATGAGGGCGGGGACCCGGACGCCGAGGGTCGCGTAGCCCGAGTCGTCGTTGACGGCCGGAGGCACGACGTGGTCGTAGAAGCCGCCGTGCTCGTCGTAGACGACCACGAGCAAGGTGTCGTCCCAATCAGGGCTGCGCGCCAGAGCTTCGTAGACCTCGAGCACGAGCGCCTGCCCCGCGCGAATGTCCGTGGGCGGGTGATCGTCGTTGGAGTTGGGGTCGAGGATGTGGAGGTCGATGAAGTTCGGGTCAATCCACGAAACGTCTGGCAGCTGGCCCCTCGTGGCGTCGTCGAGGAAGCTGTCATGCCCGACGATCATGGCCTCGCCAGCTTCGGTGATGAGGTCAAGTTTCTTGCGATCGAAGAAGCTGAAGTTTTCGCGCATGAAGTGGTGGCGGTAATGGCTGTCGGCGGCGCGGAGGGTGGCCGGGTCGTGTGAGTACCAGCGCCACTGGCGATCGTCGAGGTGGCGGGTGAACGCCGCGACGTCGTAGATAGGGGCGTTCTCGATCGCCTTGATCGCGCCCGGGGCCAGGTGCTTGAGACGGTCCAGCAAGCTGGGATGGACTTTCTCGCTCTCGCGGCCGGCGAGGGAGTAGAGGCGGTTGGGCCAAGTGTCGCCAGGCACGGAGGCGTGCCACGCATCGCACACGCAGAACTGGTGAGCGAGGTACTCGTAGGCGGGCAGATCCTTGCCCGTGTAATAACCCATCGGGACCATCCACAGGTCCGCGGTCACGTTGTCCTCGGGCTTGCGGCTGTCAATGAACGCCTTGACGAATCCGCCCATCGGCGCATCGCCGTAGCCGTTTCCTAGCTGAACCTGGACACCGTGCTTGGAATGGTCGGGGTCGAGCCTTTTCTCCAGCGCCTCGCCGTGGCGCTGCACCTTCTGAGCGTCGGCATCGAACTCCGTCAGCGGGATCTTGACGCCGTGTGGGTCGACATTGAAATTCACGTCTGGGCCGGTGAGGCCGTCGACATCGTGCATGCCTTCCAGACTGAGGTGGCCGAGCATCATGTCGAACGAGCGGTTCTCCATCATCAAGACGACGATGTGCTTGATCTCCTGGAGTTGGTCGACTCGGTCCTCGTTCGCCATGTCAGCCTCCTCACCGTCTGGAAGTCCTCGGCGGCCCGCCGCTCGACGAAGGCTATCCGTGGCCACCCCCGGCATCAACCAGTGGAATTAGGCAGCCACGACGCGGCGAAGGAATCGAACCTTCCAAGCGGGGGGCTGCCCCGCCCTGCCGGTTTTGAAGTGCGCCACTTGCAGGTCTTTTGCGTTCTACGTGCCGACCTGACGGGCTTTTAGGTCTTCTGAGTTCCCTCGAAAATGACGAGTTCGGGACACGGTTCGGGACACGCCTCTGCGCGTCTAGCCGGTCGCCGGGGCTCGCGGCATGAGGATAGGAGGCCTGCGCGATCGCGCCGTTCGGCGATTGCGTGCCGCGGTGGGTTAAACGGCGGCAGTGAAGAGTCGGCGGGGACGGGCCGGTGTTGGGCGCGCGCGAGGGAGACCGCTTCGCTCCCGCGGTGATCTCGCTGGCGCTCGATGAGGTGGACGCGACGGCGGTGCTGCAGCATCGCCGATCCCGTGGGCATGATCGCGTTGCTGTACGGATTGGCCGCTGGGCCACCGAGCGAAGCGATCGTCAGTGGTGAGCCTGATTCTGGCCGACCCGGGGCAGCGCTTCGTCGCCCAAGGAGTCGTCCGGTCTGAGGGCACCCCGATCGCGAAAGCACTCGCGCGCGAGCCTCCGAGCGCTACCGAATAGGCCCAACCGGTCACGCCGGCGTGACTACTGGTCCGCGCTCAGAGGAGAAGCGATCAGCGCGACAACCGAGCGTGCCGGTCGTAGCCCGGAGGAGCAATCTGAGCGTGGTGCCGTTCGATCGGGGAGGCCTGGGACGCCTTGCCTTGTCATGCTGCGTCCGCTAGGTTGGGTTGAGGAGGATCGAGAGCCTCCGGAGGGATTTGATGATCGGCCGATCGTGTCTTGCAGCAGCACCGGAGCCCGCCTCAGTGGGGGCGTCTGGACTCTCTACTGAGGCAAAGGTGGGGTACTCCAAATGAAGCGGATACTCGGAGTATTCGTGGGGGTAGTACTGGGCAGCGCCGCTATAGCAAGCGCTGACGTGCCGGTCAGCGGCGGGTCGTACAACGGTTTCAACTTTGAAACCCTATGCCAGAACGGGACGAGCAGGGGGCCGCGCGGCACATGCAACACGGTCATGCAGCCAGTCAGCTACATGGTCTCCCAAGACCGCACGCAGGTCGTTGCCTTCACGTTCAAGACCAGCGGCCTGAATTGCAGTTGGCCAGACGGCTCAAGCCACGTCGTCAGCCTGGGCAACATGCCGATAGGACCGCAGTATCGGTTCCAAGGCAGTACGAGCTTCACCACCGTTACCGAGGGTGGCACGCCCGCGCCGATCACGGTCACGACCACGGCCAGAGTGGACGGGACCATCAGCGGCATTGACGCAAAGGGGGTGATCACCATCCAGAACACCTACGACGGCCGCGGCGGGACGCATAGCTGCACCGTCGCGACCCCCTGGACGGCAGGAGCACCGCAGAGGCATGCCCCGCATGCCCCTTCCACTGTCCACAAGTTCAGTTGCACGCTCCAGGCGCAGAAACCCGCAATAAACGCGTTCGTCAAACCGCCCGAGCTTGTTCCTGAAGGCTACCTCCAGTGCAGCCAACCTGTGACGATCAGCTCTGTCGACATCACACTTATCCGCACTACCTACGTGGGCGCCGCGAGACGCGACAAGGTGCTGTCAAACGCGGGTAAGGGCGGTTTCCTTGGAGGGAGTCGAATCCATTGCGGGCCGGGCGGTAACTGTGGTGACGGGAAATTCTCAGTCGCCCGCGCCTGGCGCCCCGACCCAAACGCCGCGTACCGTACCTGGATCAGAGTGCGAGTACGCGGCGTGACCATAACGGTCGTGGGTCCTTTCGACAGGGCCATCGCCGGCCTCAGGCCGCACCCCACCGGACCGCAATCCGGAACCGGGCAGGGATTCTAGGGTGGAAGTAGGAGCGGGTGGTGGCTTGCGGAAGGGGCCGCTTGAGCCAAATTTGCGCGTCCCAAAGTTGACACGAGACCTGCCACCAAGCCTCCTCGGCCGGACATGATCTCCACTACATGGCTGGGTGTGGTGGCGTCATACACGGCACTCAGTGCCTCAGCGGGCGTCTCGTCCGCGCGGCAGTAGGTATTTCCTGCAATCAGGCCCGCTTCCGCAATGATCGAGCACCAGCTGTCTGAGCTCGAGCCACGCGAACTTTCGGAATGCGCTCGAAGCAGAAGCGACTACTCACAGCGTGGGCAGGCAAGTAGCTGTCGACTCCGAGCGCACCACAGCGCTTGATCGGCTTGGGCGTTCCTGCGAGACTCGGGCTACGGGGCATGCGCGCACTCTTAAAATCGACCAGGACCCCTGCGCGGAGAGCACGCTGGCTAGTGCTGGCGCTGTCAGTATCAATCGCGGCCGGTGGTGCGGTCGTAGCCTTCGGATTCCTCGTCTCCTCCGCCGGTGCACAGACAGCGCCGTCGGGCGACGGGGCGAAGCGGTTCGCTGACCTTCAGGAGCTGAACAACAAGCTCACGCGCACGATCATTCTCGATCAAGATGGTCGAACTGGACCGACTGGTGGTGTTTCAGCGCGAGATCAATTTGAACTTCGCTCGCGAGCTTGGCGGCATCCTGGGCGAATCGCCGAGCTCCGAGGACGTATTCCGCTTCGCTCTTCCAATCGACCGGCGATATGACCCGGTTCCCCGAGTTGGGCCAATCGCGCATGCGCCTCAGGGACCCATGGGCTGGGCCATGCTGTCGCCCTCAACCGACTATCGGATTCTCCAAAGCTCGCTGCTCGACCCTCCCAAGTCAGTGGGCTGAAGGCGCCGGGCGTACCGACTCAAATCGTGGCGCTCGCCGTGGGCTACGGCACCAACTTGCTCACCGCGATGCATGTCGGCCACCGCCTCATCTTGACCAACGGGTCCCATCGGGCATACGCGATGCGGGAAGCCGGGCTGACTCACGTTCCGGCGCTGATCCAGACGATCCCCGAGGGTGCTCATCCACCTCACCGGGCAGTGCACCGAGGATTGCGTAGTTGAGGCGATGCCGAGCGCTCGAGCGCCTACGGGGTTCTGGATCAGCGAATCATCCAGTGACAGACTGTACGCACCCAATGTGCTGACAGGCCGGGGTGCGGAACGACGGCGCGAACCCAGCCACACGCAGCGATGCCCACGCCAAGTCAGGCGATCTCAGCGCCGGGACGTTTTGGGACGCCTTGACCAAACGTCCTGAAACGTCCCCGGCAGCCGGCCTCGGCTCGGCAGTGGACGGGCGGAATGCCTCGGCGAGGAGCCTGGCTTCGTCGCCGCGATCGCGGTGATGGACATAGCGCATCGTCGTCTGGATGTCGGAGTGGCCCATCCACGCCTGGACAGCCGGCACCTCAGCGCGACGGACGGCAAGAGTGCCAAAAGTGTGGCGCAGATCGTGAAAGCGCAGTGGCCGTAGTCCCGCGCGCGTGAGCGCAGCCCGGTAGCGGATCCGAATCGAGGAGGCGTCCTGGAAGGTGCCGAGCTCGTTGGCGAACACCAGATCCTCGGGCTCGGTGAAGAACTCGCGCCCGGCAAGCGTCGCCAGGCGATGGGCGACGTCGGGAACCATCGGCACCGAGCGGACCTTGCCACTCTTGGGTGAGCCGACGCCGCCGTGGACGTTGTAGCTGCGGCGCACGCGAATCGTCTCGCCGCCGTAATCGATGTCGCGCCACTGCAACGCGAGCAGCTCTCCCATCCGCAGCCCGGTGAACGCCGCCGTCAGATACATCGCCGCGTCCCGCCCAGAGGCAGCGCCACGAACAAGCGCCAGCACCTCCTCGGGCGAAAAGGCATCGAGGTCGTCAGACACGCGATACCGAGGACGCTCCACCATGGCTGCCGGATTCGCCGTCAGCCCCCACACCTTCATTGCGCGGCGGAAGACCCCGTGCAGGATCACCAGATGCTTGGCGACAGTCCGGTTGGAGGACGTCAGGGTCGCCCTCCAGCGCTCCAGCTGCTCGGTCGTCACGTCCTCCAGCCGCATCTCTCCCAGGTCGCGCGCGATCCGGTTCGCCGTGTGCCGGTAGTCGGTCAGCGTCGAAGGCTTCACGGCCCGGTCGTGCTCGACGTAACGCAGCCATTCGGCGACCGCGTCAGCCACCGTCGCGCCGGTGCGCACC
>JBAPVZ010000551.1:0-2620 GCA_049283435.1 Candidatus Dormiibacterota bacterium | reverse complement strand
AACGGTGGCGCTGCGAACGGTGGCGGCCCGGCGGACGGCGCCGGCGCGGACGGCGAGTCAGGGTGCGAGGGGGCCGCGGTCGATTCCGGAGCGGGTTCGGCCGAACCGGGCTCGGATTCCGGAGCGTCGGACATCGGCCCCACGATAGCGACGTGCGGGGCCTAGCGGCCGATGCGGAAGAAGACGACGTCGCCGTCCTGCACGCGATAGTCACGTCCCTCGACGCGGAGCTTGCCGGCCGCGCGGAGGGCCTCCATCGAGCCCGCCTCGACGAGCTCGTTGACCGACGTCACCTCCGCCCGGATGAAGTGACGCTCGAAGTCGGAGTGGATGACACCGGCAGCGACGGGCGCGGGCGCGTCCTGCTCGCAGGGCCACGCCCGCACCTCCGGCTCGCCGGCCGTGAAGTAGGTGATCAGCCCGCCGGCCGACCAGACGGCGCGGGCGACGCCGTCCAGGCCGCCCTGCGCGAGTCCGTACGAGGCGCGCAGCTCCTCCGCCTCGGCGGGGTCGAGCTCCGCCAGCTCCGCCTCCAGCTGTGCGCAGACGACGAGCACGCTCGCTCCCTGCGCCTCCGCCACCGCCCGCACCGCCTCGACGATCGGTCCACCGTCCGGCAGCTGATCGTCGCCGACGTTCGCGACGACGACGGCCGGCTTCCCGGAGACCGGGAAGATCGGCTCCAGGAAGGCGGCCTGCTCCGGATCGATCGACAGCGATCGCAGCGGCCTGCCGGCGTCCAGGTGGGCCCGCGCGGCGGTCAGCGCCTCGGCCTCCAGGGCGCGCTCCTTCTTGCCGACGCGCAGCTCCTTGCCGACCACGTCGAGACGTTTTTCCACCGTGGCCAGATCGGTCAGGACGAGGTCCACGGTCAGACTGTCGAGCTCACCGGCGGGCTCGGCGCCGGCCCCGAAACATCGGGCCACCTCGACGACGACGTCCGCCTCACGGGCCGCCGCGATGCGCTGGGCCCGCGAGCCGGGCGGGGCGTCGACGAGCCGCACCTGCGCGGGCGTCGTCTTCTTGGGGTGCACGGCGCCGGTCAGCTGACCGAGCCGGGCGTCGGGCACGTCGACCATGCCGACGCCGTCGTGGCCGCGGCCGTGGGTCAGCGCCGTGTACAGCGTCGTCTTCCCGGACTGGTCGGCGCCGATCAGCGCGACGCTCACCGGCACCGGCGAACGACTCCTCTCCTCGTGGTCACGATCCCCGAGGATACCCGGCGGGCGCTCGCGTCAGCCCGCGGACGTCAGCCGGTCCTGGTCGAGCTGGAACGCCCGGTGCAGCGCCTGCACGGCTCGCTCGGCGTGCGTCTGCTGCACGACGCAGGTGATGCGGATCTCGGCCGTCGAGATCATCTCGATGTTGGCGCCGACCTCCGCCAGGGTGCGGAACATCCGCGCCGCGATGCCGGGGGTGCCGAGCATGCCCGAACCGACGATCGAGACCTTCGCGGCACCGCCCGCCATCGTCACCCCGCGCGCGCCGAGCGTCCGCGCCGCCTCCCGCACGAGCGGCTCCGCCCTGCGCAGCTCACCCTCGCCGCAGGTGAACGTGAGGTCGGTCTCACCGTCCGTCGAGACGTTCTGCACGATGACGTCGATCGAGATGCCGGCACTGGACAGCGGCTCCATGATCGCGGCCGCGACGCCCGGCCGATCGGGCACGCCGAAGATCGTCACCTTCGCCACGCCCTTCTCGTGCGCGACGCCGCGTACCCGATTCCGCTCCTCCATCGGCACTTCGCTGACGATCATCGTACCCGGGCGCCGGTGGAACGAGCTCCGCACGTGGATCGGCACCTGGTAGAGCTCTCCGATCTCGACCGCGCGCGGATGCATCACCTTCGCGCCGACCGACGCGAGCTCGAGACACTCGTCGTACGCGATCGTCGTCAACAGCCGCGCCTCGGGGACGACTCGGGGGTCCGCCGTGAGGAATCCGTCGACGTCGGTGAGGATCTCACACGCCTCGGCGTCCAGCGCCGCCGCCAGCGCGACCGCGGTCGTGTCAGAACCGCCGCGGCCGAGCGTCGTGATCTCCAGGTCCTCGGTAATGCCCTGAAAGCCCGCCACGACCGGCACCACCCCGCGCGCGAGCGTCGCCTGGAGCCGCGTCGTGTCGACCTCGCGGATCCGTGCTCGGCTGTGCTGGGGGCTCGTCCGCACGCCGGCCTGCGCACCGGACAGGGACGTCGCCGGCACGCCGAGCCCCTGCAGGCACATGGCGACGAGCGGCGCGGTGATCGTCTCCCCATTCGCGACCAGCATGTCGAGCTCGCGAGCCGCCGGATCGTCGGTGACCTGCCCCGCGAGCGCGATCAGCCGGTCGGTCGTGTGCCCCATCGCGGAGACGACCGCGACGACCTGCTTGCCGGCGCCGACGGTCTCCGCGATCCGCTGGGAGACGCGGCGAATCCGGGCCGCGGTGCCGACCGACGTGCCGCCGTACTTCTGGACGACGATCGGCACCCGCTCAGGCACGGTTCGCATCCGGCGGCGACTCGTTCGGACCGACGGTCAAGCCGGTCGCGGTGACCGAGGTCACGACCGGCCGGCCGCGACCGGGTGCGGCGCCGGCCATCGCGGCGGCGACCTCGGAGCCCCGCCCGCGCGGCGCC
>JBAPVZ010000550.1:0-4728 GCA_049283435.1 Candidatus Dormiibacterota bacterium | reverse complement strand
GCGACGAGGACGGCCGGCGGCACCTGGAGCCGGGCCGGCAGCTCGTCGGGCGCGGTGCCGGCGACGCGGATCCGGAAGCCGAGCGGCGAGTAGAGCGCGGCCGGGCCGCCGGCGAGCGCGCCGATCGCCTCCAGGATCGCGGCGATCCCGGCGCCCTCCAGCGTCAGCTTCGTGAATCGCTCGTGGATGTCGTAGGAGAGGCGGATGCGGGCGAGCTGGGCTTCCAGCCGCCGCTGCAGCTCGTTGCGCTCCAGGATGCCCGCGACCTGCGCGGCGATCGACCGCAGGAAGTTGAGGTCCTCGTCGGTGAACTCGCGCCGCTCGACCGACTGCACGTTGAGCACGCCGACCAGGCGGGGGCCGGACTCGATGGGGACGGACAGCATCGAGTGGAAGCGCTCCTCGTCGAAGCCGGGCACCCAGCGCCAGGCGGGATCGGTCGTGACGTCGGCGACGAGCTTCGGCGCGCGCTCGGCTGCGACCCAGCCGGTGATGCCCTCGCCGACCCGCATGTGAACCCGCCCGACCATGCCCTCGTTGAGGCCGTTCGTCGCCGTCAGGACGAGGTCGTCCCCCCGGGCGCCGATCAGGTAGAGCGAGCAGACGTCGGTGCCGAGGGCCGACGTCGTCTCCCGGATCAACAGGGCGAGCAGCGCGTCCGAATCCATCGTGGAGGCGGCCGACTGGGAGAGCCGCTGGAGGAATTCGAGCTCCCGGAAGATGCGCTCCAGGTCCGCGTCGGGATGGAGCCGCAGTGAATTCGAAGCCGAGCCTCCGTCGCCGATCATCGTGACGATACTACGAGATGGAGGCCTCTGCATCGGTCGATCCGCATGACATGTGGTGGTGCCACGAGGCGCCGCGAACAAGTATTCTCGACGGCGGACATGACGCGCGAACGAAAGCTCGTGGTGGTGGCGGCACTCTGCCTCTGCGCGCTCCTGCTCCTGCTCGCGGTCCCGCTGCCCTCGCCGGGCCAGGTGACCGACATCCACGGCCGGCCGGTGACCGGCGCCCGCGTCGAGGTCGATTTCCTCGGCGCCTCGGTCGCGAGCACGACGACCGGCCAGGGGACCTACGTGCTGCCCGAGCCGCACCTGCCCGGGCTGGGCTCGGTCGCGATCGCCGCCCCTGGCTACGCGACCGTCGACGCCGGGGCCGGCAGCGTCGCGCTGCACCGGCTGTCGCAGGTATCGGGTCAGATCCTCGACGACGCCGGACTCCCGGTCGCCGGCGCGACGGTGACCGCGACGAGCCCGGGCGGTCTCACCCACCGCGCGATGACGAACGACCACGGCGACTACCGGTTCGCGAACGGGCTCCCCGGTGGCCAGACGGCGTTCGTCGTCTCCGCGCCCGACCACCAGGGCGCGACCGCGCGGCGCCGGCTCGAGCTCGACGGCTCCGCGATCGTCGGCGCCACGCTGCAGCGCCAGTTCGCGACGCTGCGGCTGACGACGACGCCCAGGGGGGCCAAGCTCTCCGTCGACGGTCAGGCGATCGCCGGCTGCGCGGCGACGCCGTGCACGACGCAGATCCCGGCCGGCCGGCACGAGCTCGAGCTCCAGGCACCGCTCTACGTCTCGTGGAAGCAGGTCGTGAACACGAAGCCCGGGCAGTCGATCTCGGTGACCGCAAAGCTGCAGCGCGAGACCGGGGTGCTGTCCGTGAGCGCGCCGGCGGAGGAGATCTCGATCGACGGCACCGTCGTCGGCACCGGCTCCTGGCAGGGCGAGGTCTCGACCGGGTCGCACCAGGTGACGGCGCGGGCCAACGGCAACTGGCCGACCGTCCAGCAGGTGCAGGTCGACTACCAGCAGACGAAGACGATCCAGCTCGCCGCGACGCCCGTCTCGACCGACCCGACCCAGTTCCAGCTCCAGCTCCAGACGTACCTGCAGGGGATGGGCGGCACCTACGGCGTGTACCTCGAGAACCTGACCTCGAACCAGACGCTCGGACTCAATCCGACGGCGTCGATGGAGGCGGCGAGCGACATCAAGATGCCGACGGCGCTCTACCTGCTGCACCAGGTCGACGGCGGCCAGATCCATCTCACCGACCAGGTGACGCTGCAGCAGTCGGACTTCATGGGCGGTACGGGACTGCTCTACTACCGGGCGAAGGTGGGCGACAAGTACAGCTATCAGGACTTGCTCGCGCTGCTGATCCAGCAGAGCGACAACACGGCCTGGCAGGCGCTCGATCGACAGCTCGGCGCGACCCAGATCGACGCGTTCGCGGCGAGCCTCGGCGCTCCGGACTGCCACCAGTCGACGGACCAGTGCACCGCCCAGGAGCTGGGGACGCTGTTTTCCCGCCTTTCCCACGCGACGGCCGTCTCCGCCGCGAGCACGACGCTGCTCGAGAGCCTGCTCGAGACGAGCGCGTTCAGCGATCGCATCAACTACTACCTGGCGGGGACGACGATCGCGCACCACGTCGGCATCGACGGCCGCGTGATGAACGACGCCGGCATGGTCTCCTCGACCCACCCGTTCGTGCTCTCGATGCTGACGGACTGCCCCGACCCCGACACCGGCGTGCAGGCGATCCGCGACGTCGCGCGAGCGGCGGTCACGTTCGAGGGTGGCTGAGCGAAGCGTTCGTCGCGTGCGCGAACGACGACCGCGCACGGGTCGGCGCCGCCCTCAGACCTCCGTCTTCGGTGGCGTGACGATTCCGTTCGCCGGCGCGGGGGCCGCCGTCTGGGCGGGTGCCACGGTGACGTTCATCGGCACCGGGTCGGCCAGGAGCGGCCGGATCAGCTCGATCGGGATCGGGAAGACGATCGTCGCGTTCTGGTTCGAGCCCATGTCGAGCAGCGTCTGCATGTAGCGCAGCGCCAGGGCGGCCGGCTGGGTGGAGATCACCTCGGCAGCGTTGGCCAGGGTCTGCGCGGCCTGGAACTCACCCTCGGTGGCGATGATCTTGGCCCGCTTCTCGCGCTCCGCCTCCGCCTGCCGGGCCAGGGCCCTGACCATGGTCGGCGCGAGCTCCGCGTCCTTGACCTCGACGGCGCTGACCTTGATGCCCCAGGGCTCGGTCTGCCGGTCGATGATCGTCTGCAGCGTGCGGTTGATCTTGTCGCGCTGCCCCAGCAGCTCGTCCAGGCTCGACTGCCCGAGCACCGCCCGCAGCGTCGTCTGGGCGATCTGGGAGGTGGCCATCACGTAGTCGAAGACAGCGGTGATCGCCCGCCGTGCGTCGAGCACCTGGAAGAAGATGACGGCGCTGACCTTGACCGTCACGTTGTCCGACGTGATGACCTCCTGGGGCGGGACCTCGAGCGTGATCACGCGCAGGTCGACTTTGGTCGCGCGGTCGAAGCCGAAGGGGAAGATGAGGAAGAGACCGGGCCCCTTGAGCTCGATGAGGCGGCCGAGCCGGAAGACGACGCCGCGCTCGTACTCCCGGGCAATGCGGACGCTGGTCGACAGCAGGATCAGCGCGAGCAGCACCACCACCACGACAACGACGACGACTACGGTCATGTCTGGCCCTCCTCGGGGCGACCGCAATCCGCTCGCCGGCCGGGGACCGGGGTATCGGGATTGCGCATCTCGAGGCTCAGTTTCCGCCCCGTTCGTGACCTCGGCGTGACCGGGGCGTGATCGCCGACGAGCGGGTGCCCTGAATGAAGGGCCGTGTGCCCCGAAGGGCCGTGTGCCCCGAAGGGCCGTGTGCCCCGAAGGGGCCGTATGCCGGCATTGGAGCGCTTCACGCGAGGAGTTAGCGGCCGCTTGCCGGCACACGGCCTCTTGGACCGAGGTGAGCTCAGCCGGCCAGCAGGCGCAGCAGGTCGTCGCCGTAGCGGTCCAGTTTCGCCGGACCGATGCCCGGTACGCCGAGCAGGCCCTCCCGGTCGCTCGGTCGCTGCGCCGAGAGCACCGCCAGCGTCCGGTCAGCGAGGATCACATAGGCGGGGACCTGCTGCTGGCGAGCGAGGTCGGAGCGCCAGGCGCGCAGGCGGTCCATCAGCGCCGGGTCGACGTCCGCCGGCAGCGGCGTGGCCGTGCGCTTGCCCCGGCTGCTCGTCGCCGGTGCCGGCGGCGGCAGGCTGAGCTCGACCGTCGTCGCTCCGGCGAGCGCCGCGCCGCCCTCCTCGGTCAGCAGGAGCGTCGGATATTCGCCCGGACTCTGCCGGGCCAGGCCGCTGTCGACCAGCTCGGAGAGCAGCGTGCGCACCCGATCGACGGACCAGCCTCGCAGGGCGCCGTAATGCTCGGTCTCGGTCACCCAGGCGTGGTCGCGCACCCACTTCGTGTCGGCGCCGGCCAGGATCGCGCCGACGTTCGCGCTGCCGAGCCGCCCGTTGAACCGCTCGACGGCGGCCAGCCCCGCCCGCACGATCAGCGGGTCGAGCACCTCCTCGCGCTCGACGCGACCCGACAGGCAGTTGTCGCAGGCGCCGCACGTCCGGGCGACGCCCTCCTCCCCGAAGTAGTCCGCGATGCGTGCGTGCCGGCAGGTGCGCAGGCGCGCGTAGGCCTCGATCTGCGCCAGGCGCGCATAGCCGTGCTGGCGACGGGCACCCGCTTCGGCGCCGCTGCCTGCCTCCTCGAACGTCTTGTCGAGGAGGAACGACTGGATGTCGCGATCGCCCGGCCGCCAGAGCAGGATGCACGTCGCCGGCTCGCCGTCGCGCCACGCCCGACCCGCCTCCTGGTAGTAGCCCTCCAGCGACCCCGGGAGGTGGTAGTGGATGACCTGGCGGATGTCCGCGAT
>JBAPVZ010000549.1:0-10232 GCA_049283435.1 Candidatus Dormiibacterota bacterium | reverse complement strand
CACCAGCTCGTCGCGCCGAGCCTGCCGGTCGGCGTTCGTCGTAAAGCGCGGGTCGGCGAGCAGGTCGGGCGCGGCGAGCGCCTCGCAGAAGCGCGCGTACTGGCTGTCCGAGCCGACCGCGATGTTCAGATACCCGTCCTGGGTGCGGAACGTGCCGTAGGGCGCGATCGTCGCATGGTGGTTGCCGGCCCGCAGCGGCGCTTCCCCGGTCGCGAAGTAGCGGCCCGCCTGATAGGTCAGCAGCGCGAGCAGGGAATCGTTCAGCGAGACGTCGATCGTGCGCCCGCCCCCCTGCGCGCCGGGGACCGGGTCGCCCTGCCGGCCGACGAGCGCGGCAAGGATCGCGTGCGCGGTGAACATGCCGGCGGTGACATCGCCGATCGGCACGCCCACCTTCGTCGGCTCGCCCTGTGCCTCGCCGGTCAAGCTCATCACGCCGCTCGTGCCCTGCGCGATCTGGTCGTAACCGGCGAGGCTCGGCCAGTCCTGCCCGAAGCCCGAGATCGAGGCGTAGACGAGTGCCGGCTTCGCCGCCCTCAACTGATCGGCGCCGAGTCCGAACCGGGCCGCCGTGCCAGGTCGGAAGTTCTCGACGACGACGTCCGAGGCGAGCGCGAGCGCCGTCGCCGCGCGGCGCCCCGCCTCGGACCTGAGGTCGAGCACGACGCTGCGCTTGTTGCGGTTGACGGAGAGGAAGTACGACGACTCGCGATGTTCGCCGTCGCCGAGGAACGGCGGTCCCCAGGCACGTGCCTGGTCGCCCTGGGGCGGCTCGAGCTTGACGACGTCCGCCCCGAGGTCCCCGAGCAGCATCGTGCAGTAAGGCCCCGCGAGCGCGTGTGTCAAATCGAGGACGCGGATCCCTTCCAGCGGCAGCCCGCGCCCGTCCACACCGTCAACCACGTCGAGCACAACGTAGCAGGCGTCGACGACTACGCTCGCGTGCATGGAGTTCGCCGAGGTGATGCGCAAGCGACGGATGATCCGGTCCTACGAGGATCGCGCGCTGCCCGAGGCGGTCGTCGAGCGGATCGTGCGCAACGCCCTGCGGGCGCCCTCGGCCGGGTTCTCCCAGGGCTGGGCGTTTCTCGTGCTCACCGACCCCGGGGATCGCGCGCGCTTCTGGACGGCGGCCGGCGCGCCGAAGACCGGCGTCGGCAGCGGGATGGTGCGGGCGCCGCTCGTCGTCGTCGCGCTGTCCCACAAGGCGGCGTATCTCGACCGCTATGCGGCAGACGACAAGGGGTGGTCCGACCGCTCGGAGGCGCACTGGCCGGTCCCCTACTGGGACGTCGACGCCTCGTTCGCGGCGCTGCTCATGCACCTGACCGCGATCGAACTCGGCCTCGGCACGTGCTTCGCCGGCATCACCGTCGATCGCATCCCCGCCTTCAAGGAGGAGTTCGGCGTCCCCGATGCTTACCACCCGGTCGGGTACGTCACCGCCGGCTACCCCGCCGCCGACACCGCCTCGCCCTCGCTGCGTCGCGGTCATCGACCGCTCGCGGAAGTCGTCCACCGCGGCGGCTGGTGAGCATCCCGTGAGCTCGTCGACGCCCCGGTAGCATCGAGCCATCATCCCCGAGCGCACGGCAGCCGACGACTTCCAGGAAACCCTTCCCTGGCCGCTCGACCCGTTCCAGCGCGAGGCGATCCAGGAGCTCGACACGAATCGCGGCGTGCTCGTCTGCGCCCCCACCTCGAGCGGCAAGACCGTCGTCGCCGACTACTGCAACTTTCGCGCCCTGCGAGACGGCGTGCAGGTCATCTACACGACCCCGCTGAAGGCGCTCAGCAACCAGAAATACCGTGACTTCTGCGCCGAGTACGGCGCCGGGCGGGTCGGCCTCGTCACCGGCGAGAACACGATCAACGACGCCGCCCCGATCCTCGTCATGACGACCGAGATCCTGCGCAACGTGATCTACGACGATCAGCCGCGCCTCGAGGGCGTCCGCTACGTCGTGCTGGACGAGATCCACTACATCGACGACGAGCCTCGCGGGTCGGTCTGGGAGGAGGTGATCGTCCAGGCGCCCGAGCACATCAAGTTCGTCGGCCTCTCGGCGACGGTCGGGAACCATCAGGAGCTCGCCGACTGGATGAGCGAGAACCGCGGTCCGGTCGCGACCGTCGTCCACCGCGAACGGCCGGTGGAGCTGCGTCTGTGGCTCGCCATGGCGGGTGAGTTCCACCGGCTGTTCGACGACGCCGGCCAGATCGACCATCGCACCTGGGAGCGGGGCGCCGAGGATGCGGAGTCGGCGCACTTCGTGCGCGGCTACCGGCGCCTGCCGAGCAACGACCTCTTCCAGGTCGCAGAAGAGCTGGATCGCCGGCGACTGCTCCCCGCGATCTACTTCATCTTCTCGCGTCGCGGCTGCCGGGAATCGCTGCAGCGCTGCGCGCATCACGGCATCGACCTCACGACCGACGAGGAGAAGAGCGCGATCGATGCGTTCCTGGAGGAGCGCCTGGCCACGCTCGTCGACGGCGACGAGGCTGCCCTGTTTCGCAAGATGGTCGACGGCTCGATGCTGCGACGCGGGCTGGCGACGCATCACGCCGGTCTGCTGCCGTATCACAAGGAGCTCGTCGAAGAGCTGTTCACGGCGGGCCTGCTGAAGATCGTCTTTGCGACGGAGACGCTCTCGCTCGGCATCAACATGCCCGCGAAGGCGGTCGTCGTCTCCTCGTTCACGAAGTTCGACGGCGTCGACTTCAAGAACCTGACGACCGGGGAGCTGACGCAGCTGATGGGGCGTGCCGGGCGCCGCGGGATCGACAGCCAGGGCCACGGCATCATCCTGAAGGAGGCCGACACCGAGGTCGCGACGATCTACGAAGTCGCGATGGGCGAGGGTCCGATCATCGAATCGAAGTTCCTCCCCAACTACAACATGGCGCTGAATCTGCTTCGGCTCTACACGCCGGAGGAGGCGGAGGAGCTGATGTCGCGGTCCTTCGGCCAGTACCAGCGACGCGTCGCGAGCCGGCGCACCTCGCTGCGCCTGGAGAACCTGCGCCGCCGCCTGCAGGATCTCGACGTCACCTGGGACTGCGAACGCTGCAAGCCGTCCGACGTCGGCGAGTACTTTCGCATCGAGGACCAGCTGCGCGGAGTGAGGGCGGAGACCCGCCGCCTCAACCGCGAGGTGGTGCCGGTCCCCAAGCGCCGGCGCGGCATGGGCGGGTTCAAGGGCAAGCCCCACGGCATGGTCGGGCGCCGGCTGCACCAGCTGGACGAAGAGCGGCACCGCCTCCAGGACCGCGAGCACCGGATGGCGGTCGTTCGCTGCCCCCGGTTCCAGGAGCACCTCGCCGCCTACGGCGAGCGACGCATGGTGGAGCGCGAGCTGCGGGGTGGCGAGCGAGCCATCGCGGACCAGTCCGGCGGCTACGCGCGCAAGATGCGCGGCCTCTGCCGGGTCCTCGGCCAGACCGGGTTCCTGGCCGGTGATCGGCCGACCGAGAAGGGGACGCTCGCCTCACGGGTCTACGGCGAGAACGCGCTGGTCGTCGTCGAGGCGATCTGGCAGAACCTGCTGCAAGGCCTCGCCCCGGCCGAGCTGTGCGCCGTGCTGGCAATCGTCGCGACCGAGGATCGCGGCCGGGACCGGGGCCCGCGCGGTCCCCGACGGTTCCCGACCGCCGCCGTCGCCCGGGCCGCCAAGGAGGTCCGCCACCTCTGGTTCCACTTCTCCGACCTGGAGCAGGAGCTCGACGAGCCGAACCTGCGCCCGCTCGCGCACGACTACGTCGAGTTCGCGTATCGCTGGGCGTCGGGCCAGTCGATGGACGAGATCCCGCTCCCACCGCACGTCGACATCGGCGACGCGATCAAGTCGATGAAGAACCTCTACTCGCTGCTGCGGCAGCTCGAGTTCGCGGTCCGCTCGGCCGAGCTGCCGCTGCTGGGAACGGTGCGCAAGGCCGTCGAGGCGATGGAGCGCGACGTCATCCGCCGGACCTGACCGGATTCGGTGTCACACGAACGCACGGATCTTTGTGTCACACGAAGCCCTTTGTGTCCTTCGTTCTTCTTCGTGTGACATCGTCGCCGTCTGACGGGGGTCCTATTCGTTAGCCGAGCCCGTTCAGCCGCTCGACCTCGTCGGGGGTCAGCGAGAACCCGAAGACGTCGAAGTTCGCCCGGATGCGCTCGGGACGCGAGGACCTCGGGATCACGACGACGCCGGTGTCGACATGCCAGCGGAGGATCACCTGCGACGGGGTGACGCCGTGCGCCTTCGCGATCTCGCCGATCACGGGATCGTCCAGGTCGCTCGCGTTGAACGGGCTGTAGCCCTCCAGCACGACGTCGTGCTGACGGCTGTGCGCGAGGCGAGCGGCGTCGTAGATCGCCGGGCTCCAGCGGATCTGATTCACCGCCGGCGCCTGGCCGGTCGCGCCGATCAACGCCTCCACCTGCGTTGGGCTGTAGTTGCTGACGCCGATGTCGGTCGCCTTGCCCTCTCGCTGGAGCTCCCCGAACGCCCGCCAGGTGTCGACTCCCGCCTGCCCGTTCGGCGGCCAGTGGATGAGCCACAGGTCGACGTGGTCGAGGCCCAGCTCGCGCAGGCTGGCCGTGATCGTCTGGCGCTCGCGACCGGCGTTGTCGGGCGGGAGCTTCGTCGTGACGAAGATCTCCTCGCGCGGCACCCCGCTTTCGCGCACGGCGCGGCCGACCTCCGCCTCGTTGCGATACCCGGTCGCGGTATCGAGGTGGCGGTAGCCAACCTCGAGCGCCAGCCGCACCGACTCGTATGCCTCCCGGCCGCTCAGCTGCCAGGTTCCGAACCCGAGGATCGGGATCGAGCGCCCGGTGTTGAGCGTGAGGGCGCGATCGTTCGTCGCTTCAGCCATGCCCCCCATTGTCGGCTGTCTGGCTGACCGCTTGAGCGGGCGCCGCCGTGCCGGCCGGCGTGCAATGATCAGGCACCAATCGCACGTATACCGGGTGCGTGTTTCCGAGTGTACCAATGATCAGCGATCACCGGTACACTGAGAACGTGAGAAAGACGGCCACGATTCGCTATGATGCGGCCAAGCTGGAACGGGCGGCGGCGGTGTTGGGCACGAAGGGCGTTCGTCCTACGGTCGAGGCTGCCGTCGACGAGGTGCTGCGCCTGCAGTCCTGGGCGGAGCTCAAGCAGCTGGCGAGCGAGGGTGCGTTCGAGCTCACTCAGGAGCAGGTCAGGGCGCAGGCGTGGCGCGGCTGACGTACCTGATCGACAACAGTGCGTTCATGCGTGCTGTTCGGTTGGCGGAAGTGCAGAAGGTGGTCGATCCGCTGGTGGCGCGGCGGCAGATCGCGCGCTGCACGATGTTCGAGATGGAAGCGCTGTGGAGCGCGCGACCGAAGGACTACGAAGCGGTCGCCACCAGGCTTCACGCCTTCCCGCTCGTTCCGACCCACCAGGTGGACTGGGACCGCGCGGCCGAGGTAATGGCTCTCCTCGCCGGCACCGGCCGCCACCGGTCGGTGCCGATACCTGACCTGATCGTCGCCGCCATCGCCGAGCGTGCGCAGCTGACCGTCCTCCACTACGATGGCGCCTTCGACGCGATCGCCTCGGTGACCGGCCAGCCGATGGAGGCGGTGGCCCCGCTGGGCAGCGTCCCGTAAGCGCGCGAACGACCCGACCGGGGTCCCGGCGCAGGACGCAGCGTCAACCCGGCGGCTCGGTTGCCTGGTGGATCGGGGGCGCCCAGGCGGGGCGCGGGACGAGACAGAAGGGGTGACCCGCAGGATCGGCGAAGACCGGAGGGCGGGCGCCTTCGGTCAGGCGCCGAGCACCGAGATCGAGCACCGCCGCCTCAGCCAGATTCAGGTCGTCCACCATCACATCGAGGTGGAGCTGCTGCGGCCGCGAGGGGTCAGGCCACGCCGGCGGCTGGTGGTCGGGTGCCCGCTGGAAGGCGAGGCCCGAGGTGGTGTCGTTCCTGGCTACGACAACCCAGTCGCCGTCGTCGAACGTGATCGGCAGACCGAGCAGGGCCGAATAGAAGCGAGCCAGCGCTCGGGGGTCTGCGCAATCGATCACGACGTGGTGCAGGCGTCCGATCATGCCGCTGATGATGCGCGCTTACGGCGAGCACGCCATCGTGGACGCCGGGTCGGCTCGGAACCGAGACGTCCCCCGGCACGCGGCTCCTCAGACCCGGTGCAGGACGACGACAGGAATCCGGCGCGTCGTCTTCTCCTGGTACTCGGCGAAGTTCGGCATCAGCGCGGCCTGGGCGGCGAAGAGCCGGTCGCGCTCCTCGCCCTCGGTGACTCGCGCCTGCACGCCGAACTTCTCGGCACCCAGCTCGACGGTCGCCTGCGGATGCGCGACGAGATTGTGATACCAGGCCGGGCTCGTCGGCGCGCCGCCCTTGGAGGCGATGACGACGAGATCGTCGCCGTCGCGCGTGAACACGACCGGGTTGACGCGCTCCTGGCCGGACCTGGCGCCGCGGGTCGTCAGCAACATGAGCGGCGAGCCGGCGAACATGCCGCCCACCACGCCCTGGTTGGCGCGGTACTCGGCGATCAAATTCTCGGTGAACGCTTCGGGACGAGCGATCGAATCATCGGTCATGCACCCGCGAACCGCCCTGGAGGACTGCGCATTCCGTCAGCCGGCGGCGTCGCCCCCTCCGTCGACGACGATGACCTGGCCGTTGACGTAGCGCGCGGCGTCGGAGAGCAGGTAGACCGCCGTGCCGGCCAGCTCGGGCGGCTCGCCGATGCGGCCCATCGGGTTCTGGGCCAGCACGCGATCCATGATCTCCGGGCTCGACCACAGGGCCTCGGCAAAGCGCGTGCGGAACACGCCGGGCGCGACGCAATTGACGCGGACCGTGCCGCCCAGCTCGCGGGCGAGCTGGCGCGTCAACATGATGACGCCCGCCTTCGAGACGCCGTAGATGCCGAGGCCCGGCGCCGGCCGGACGCCGGCCGTGCTCGCGACGTTCAGCACGGCGCCGCCGTGGTCGCGCATCCAGGCGCGCCAGCAGAGCTGCGTCAGCAGGAAGTAGCCGCGCAGGTTGACCTCGAACGTCTTGTCCCAGGCGGCGAGCTCGGCGTCGATCAAGGGCCCGAAGTAGGGGTTCGTCCCGGCGTTGTTGACGAGGATGTCGATGCGTCCGTAACGCTCCAGCGCGGTGTCGACGACCGTCTGCAGCGCGTCCGCGTGCCCGGCGTGCGCGATGACCGAGCTCGCGGCGCCGCTGCGGAGCGCGTTGAGCGCGTCCGTCTGCTCCTGCAGCGCGGGCTCGCGGCGCGCGACGAGCAGCGCCGTCGCGCCATGACGCACGAGTCCCTCGGCGATCGCGGCGCCGAGACCCCGGCTACCGCCGGTGACGATCGCGACCCGCCCCTCGAGTTGGAACTCCGGTGTGTGGATCGCGGACACCCGGTTAGGATAAACCGGTCAATGGAGATCCTTTCCACGAAGGCGGCCGATGACATTCTCGCCCGCATCTTCCAGCCCTCACCCGATCCGAGCGCGCTCGACCAGGCCGAGGAAACGCTGCGACACCCGAAGAAGCTCGTCTATGTCGCCATGTCCAACCGCAACTTCTACTGGCGCGCGCACGTCCAGAAGTTCGTGCTCGATTCGGGGATGGTGCCGATCAGCCCCTTCATGCTGTTCGACTACTACCTGCTGCACACCGTGCCCAAGCACATCGTGCGGGAGGCGATGAACAATTTGCTCGCGCGCAGTGACGAGTGCTGGGTCTTCGGGCGCATCTCGCTCGGCGTGAGGGTGCAGATCGGGATCGCCAAGCGGCTGAGCCGGCCGCTTGCCTACTTCGACATCTCGGACCTGCCGGAGGCGGTCCTGCCGATCAGCGAAGAGACGGCGGAAGAGGAGCGTCGGGACTGAGCCGGCCGGCGCCCTGGCTCGGCCTGCCGCGTTGCTGTCCTCTACGCTCCGGTCTCACGGCGACGGCGCTGCTCCCAGTCGACCGCGAGCGTGATGCGGTCGTCGAGCCGCCACTCCTGTTCGGCGGCCCACACGCTTGCCAGGATCGCCTCGAACTGCGTCGCCAGATCCGTCGTGTCTTTGGTTGCGTCGTCGCTCTGCTGCATCGGTACCTCCTCCGGGATTGCCGGCGCCGCCGACCTGGGGTGCAGTCTGCGGGTCGAGTCGCGACTCGGCATCATGCGATTGCTGCAAACTGCAGAGGATTCTGTCGTGCAATGCGGCCAAATGGGTCGCCTTCGCCAGAACGGCTACGCTTGCGACGCCGCCGGCGCCGCTCAACGAGGAAGGGGGAACGACAGGTTGCGCGTGCACATCATCAGTGACATGGAAGGCGTCGCCGGGATCGTCAAGTGGGAGCAGACGACGGGCGGCCACCCACTCTACGAAGAGGGCCGCCGGCTCTACACCGAGGAGGTCAACGCCGCCGTACGCGGCGCGCGCGCCGGCGGCGCGACCGAGGTCGTCGTCATGGACTGTCACGGCGCCGGCGGTCCGTGGAGTTTCAACTCGCTGCTTCCGGAGCGGCTCGACGCGGGATGTGAGTACGTCGTGCAGGAGCATTGGACGGAGTACACCGGCGCGCTCGAGGCGGGCTGTGACGCGGCCCTGTTCGTCGGCATGCACGCACGTGCCGGCACGCGAGACGGCGTCATGAACCACACCGTGTCCGGCGAGGCCTGGCAGAACCTCTGGTTCAACGACACCCTGGTCGGCGAGACCGGCATCAACGCCGCACTCTGCGGGCACTGGGCCTGTCCGGTGCTGCTGGTGACGGGCGACGCGGCGGTGTGCGAGGAGGCGAAGGCGCTGCTCGGCGACGGGCTGACGGTGGTGCCGGTGAAGAGCGGTCTCGGCCGGTTCTCCGCCCGCCAGCTCCCGGCCCTGCGAGCACGCGAGGTCATCGAAGAGGGCACGCGGCGGGCGCTCCGCGACCTGCGGGCGGTCGCCCCCTACGATCCGGGCTCGCCGATCGAGATCAAGGTCGAGTTCACGAGGACGGAGGCGCTCGACCGCTACGCGGCGCGCCCAGCCTGCGAGGTCGTCGGCGATCGCACCGTCGCCGTCCGGGCGGACGACTGGTGGACCGGCTGGCGCGCCTTCTACCTCTCCTGAGGAGCTCGGCGGGTGCGGCGGCCGGCGCCGTGCCGGCCGCCGCCGGCGCCGCTACGGGGACTCAGCCGGACGCGCGGACCAGGCGGGGACGCACCCCGACGACACGCCGGTACCAGCGCTCGGGATCACGGAGCTCGTTTGCACGCGGCAGGTTGTCGGGGCCGTCCCACGCGAGGTTGAGCACGTCCATCCCGTAGAGGTCATAGAGCCGCTCGCAGAACGCCTCCCCGATGCGGTACTGCTGCATCTTCAACTCCAGGCCGGTGAGCCGCGAGACGAGCACGTCGAACACGCTGCGTGAGCCGCGCCGGTGCTCGTAGGCCGCCTCCAGGCTGTCGAACGCCGGCAGGATGCGACGGCCGACGACATTCATCAGGAGGTTGCCGTAGCCCTCGACGAGCGACATCGTCGCCTGCACCTGCTGCAGCGTCCGCCACTGGTCGGGCGCGCCGATCGTCAGGCGAAGCCATCGCTGCAGCGGATTCGCGCCCCGCTGCCCCGCGATCTGGCCGAGCAGCCGGGCGAGCGAGCCGTTCAGGTGATCGCGCAGCCAGGGGTGCGCCGCAAACTGCCAGGCGTGCGTCAGCTCGTGCAGGATGAGCCAGCGGCGGAGGTCCTCTCCGTTCACCTCCGCTTTCTGCTGCCACTCGGTGACGTTCGGATCGACCAGGTACAGCGACTGCCCGTCGGTCGCGGTGCGAAGCGGCCGGTTGCCGCCCAGCTGGGGGTCGAACTGACCGAGGACGCGCCGGGCCAGGAGGTCGAACAGGAACGCGAGGTAGCGGTCGATGCCGGCCCGGCCGACCTCGGTGAGGCGCGTCTTGGGGAGCGGGTTGGCCGCGAGCAGCGGGTCGACCATCGGCCGCATGCTGCTCAGGTTGCGATCCAGCCAGCCGAGCCGATCGACGGCCTCGAACCGCGGCAGCGAGGCGCCGGCCGGCAGACCGCCGACCGCCTCCAGCAGCGGGCCCTCGACCTCGCCGGCGAGCCGGTTCAGCTCCTGGCCGGCGCGCGCCAGCTCGCGATCCGGCACGCGCCCCTCGCCGAGCCGCCGTTTCGCGAGCCGGGCGACCTCGTCCCAATCGAGCAGCTCCGCATGACCGCCGAGCGGACGGCTCGCCTCGGCGACCAGCGCGATGC
>JBAPVZ010000548.1:0-4338 GCA_049283435.1 Candidatus Dormiibacterota bacterium | reverse complement strand
GTGATAGCTGAGCCACGCGAAATACTGCGGGTGGACCCGGTAGTCGGAGTCCAGGTCGGTGAGGATGACCTTCTCGAGATCGCGGCCCTCGGCCGAGAGCCGGCGCACCATGTCCCGCCCGCCCCAGTTCATCGCCGCGGACTTGCCGGGCACCAGCGGCGGTTCGAGCGGGTCCTTGATGTGGTAGAAGCCCGCGAAGTGGTCCCCGAACTTCTCCCGCAGCCGGGCCACGTTCGCCCAGCCCGGCTTGTCGGTCTCCCGGGTGATGATCCCGACCAGCTTCAGCTCCTTCGGGTAGTCGGCCTCCGCCATCGCCTCGACGGTCCGTTCCAGCGTGCCGTAGGGCTCGGTGTAGGTCGGGATCATGCAGAGGTGGGTGAAGGAGAGCGGATCGGGATCTCCCTCCGGGACCGGCTCGCGGCACTTCGCGAGCCAGTCGGTCGCCATGTCGTGGCGCAGGTGCGAGAAGGTCGACCAGCTGCCGGCGACGACGAGGAACGCGCGCAGGAACCAGTAGACGTCGAAGACGAGGATCGCGATCGCAACGAAGAACGCCCCCGGCGAGCCGAAGAACGCGGGAATCCAGGCGGGCGCCAGGAGCAGCGTCCAGGTGGCGAGCCCGGGCGCCGCCTCCAGGAGCCGGTTGCGCGCCTGCAGCCAGGGGCTGAGCGCGAGCGCCGCGGCGGCCGGCTGCGTTGCCATCGGGATCGATTCTGGCAAAGCCGAACCACTGCGCGCCGCCGGGAACGGGTGCGGGGACGCCTCGGAATACCACCCCACGAACATGGGTTTCCATGGCCATGAGCACAGTGAAGGAGTTCTCGGACGCCACGTTCGAGCAGGACGTGCTGAATGCCGAGGGCACCGTGCTGGTGGATTTCTCCGCCACCTGGTGCGGCCCCTGCAAGGCGATGGCGCCCGTCGTGGACGAGATCGCCGAGGAGCTTCAGGACAAGGTCGTCATCGGGAAGCTGGACGTAGATGAGAGCCCGAACACCGCGATGAAGTACGACGTTCGTGGCGTGCCGACGCTCGGCGTCTTCCGCAACGGTCAACTGATCGACCGGCTGGTCGGCTATCCGGGTCCGCGCGGCGTGCGGACGTTCGTGGAGCGGCAGACCGTCCCGGCCTGACGGCAACCAGACACCATTCCAAAGGGGGGCCACGAGGCCTCCCTTTTTTTCGTCCCCGCGGCGGTCTGCGGGCGCGCTCGGCGTATGGAGCAATGGCACGAGAAGGGCCGGTTGGCTTCCGGTCGGAGCCACCAACTTGGGGCAGCGGCGAAGTCCATAGGATGGCCTCTGGATGAATCACCCAGCGAAGGAGGCTTGTCATGGCCGTTGACGTGAAGGCAAGCAGCAAGACGACGCCCGAAGAGGTGCTGCAGCGTGCGCACTCCACCGGCGTGAAGGTCGTCGACATTCGTTTCACCGACCTGTTCGGGACCATGCAGCACTTCAGCGTGCCGCTCGGCGAGTTCGACGAAGGCTCGTTCGAGGAGGGCCTCGGTTTCGACGCGTCGAGCGTTCGCGGCTTCCAGTCGATCGAGGAGAGCGACATGCTGCTCTTCCCCGATCCCGACACCGCGGTGCTGGACCCGATCTTGCAGGTGCCGACGATGTCGGTCGTCTGCGACGTCGTCGACCCCCGGACCCAGGCCGCCTACAGCCGCGACCCGCGCTACGTCGCGCGCAAGGCGGAGTCGTTCCTGCGCGAGAGCGGGATCGCGGACACCAGCTACTGGGGGCCCGAGGCGGAGTTCTACATCTTCAAGGACCTGCGCTTCGACCAGGACGTGCGCAGCGGGTACTACTTCGTCGATTCCGACCAGGGCCACTGGAACTCGGGGGCGAACGGGACGCCGAACCTCGGCTACCGCCCGCGCCCGAAGGGCGGCTACTTCCAGGCGCCGCCGGTCGACAAGCTCCAGGACCTCCGCTCCGAGATCATGCTCAAGCTGATCGAGGCCGGCATCACGGTCGAGGTGCAGCACGGCGAGGTCGGCACCGGGGGCCAGTCGGAGATCGATCTGCGGTTCGACACGCTCGTCAAGATGGCGGACCAGATGGTCGCCTACAAGTACATCGTGCGCAACGTCTGCTATCAGCACGGGCTGACGGCGACGTTCATGCCGAAGCCGCTGTTCGGCGACAACGGGACCGGCATGCACACCCACGTCAGCCTCTGGAAGGGAGGCGAGACGCTGATGCACGACGAGGCGGGCTACGCGGGCCTGAGCGCGCTGTCGAAGCATTTCATCGGTGGCCTGCTCGCCCATGCGCCGGCCTTGCTCGCGATCTGCGCGCCGACGACGAACTCCTACCGGCGGCTCGTGCCGGGCTACGAGGCGCCGATCAATCTCGTCTACTCCCGGGGCAACCGCTCCGCCTGCGTGCGCATCCCGATGTACTCGGACAGCCCGAAGGCGAAGCGCATCGAGTTCCGCTCGCCGGACCCGACCGCGAACCCCTACCTCGCCTTCTCGGCCATGCTGATGGCCGGGATCGATGGCATCAGGCGAAGGCTGGAGCCGGCGGGACCGCTGGACAAGGACATCTACGAGCTCCAGGGCCCGGAGAAGGACGCGATCGCGAGCGTGCCTGGCTCGCTGGCGGAATCGGTCGCCGCGCTGCGCGCCGACCACGACTTCCTCCTCGAGGGGGGCGTCTTCACCGAGGACGTGATCGAGAACTTCACCGCCCAGAAGGACGACGAGGTCGCCCAGATCGCGCTGCGTCCGCACCCGTGGGAGTTCGCCCTCTATCACGACGCGTAACTGACGCGTTGTGTGAGCGAGGCACTCACCCACACAAGAGAGCCTCGGTCGATCACCGGGGCTCTCTTTCTGTCCTGGGCGGCCTGAGCTCATTCCGAGCGCGGCGCCTACGATGCGAGACGAGGTGGCGCGCGGAATCGTCGCTCGGCTTCGGGAGCACTGGGTGCTCCTCGTCGGGACGATCGCGCTCGTCGCGCTGGTGATCGCCGTCGATCCGGCGAACGTCGGCCGGGCCCTCGCCGGCGCCGATCCCAGGATCCTCGCGCTGATGCTCCCCTGCGTGCTCCTGCTCTATCTCGCCCACGGGATCGCCTGGTGGATCGCGCTGCGCGGCGCCGGCGTCGAGATCGGCTTTCGGCGGGCGGTCACGCTGACCTACGTCAGTCAGATGTTCACGTTCCTGCCCGGCGGTGACCTCTGGCGGGTGCCGCTGGTCGAGTCCGGCCGGGACCGGAGGGCGCAGGTCGGCGTGGTCACCGGCACCGTCGTCTTCGACGATCTCGTCTACTTCGGCGTGCTCACGCTGGGGATGATCCCGGCCGCCGTGCGAGCGCCGCTGCTCGTCCTGCCGCTCGGGCTCACGCTGCTGCCCCAGGCCTTGATCTTCGCGATCCTGCTCTGGCCGCGCCTCTACCACTTCCTGGCCCGGCTCGTGACGGGGCTCCCGCCGCTGCGCCGCTTCGAGGTGCAGGTCCAGCTGATCGGGCCCACCTTCCGCCGGCTCGTCCGGCCCCACGTCCTCGTCCCGGTGCTGCTCCTCGACACGATCGCCGCCCTGCTCGCGACCACCCTCTTCGGCCTCGCGCTGGGTGGCGTCCACGCGCCCGGCATCGGGGCGACCCAGGTCGCGTTCACGTATTCGCTCGGCCAGGTCGGCTCGTCGCTCACCGTCCTGCCGGCGGCGCTCGGCATCTACGAGGGACTGATGACCGGCATGATCGCCGCCCAGGGGGTCGCGCCGGCGGTCGCCGCGGTCGCGGCGCTCCTCTACCGCGCGTTCAACGACATCCTGATGGCGGGCGTCGGTGCCGTCGTCGCGATCTGGCTGCGCCGGCGGGATCGGCGCCGCCCCCTGGGGCCCGATGCGGAGGACGCGGAGATGGCGCCGCGCCTGGACCCGGCGGCGGACGGATCTCCCTGCGGGTGAGCGGCCGTTCCCGCCGGGTGCCGTTCCTCTGGGGGCTGCTGCGGCTCGGCTGGGCTCGTGGTGGCCGTGCGTTCGGCGTGCTCTACGTCTGGATCGCCTGGGAGCGGCTGCTTGCGCGTGGCCAGCACATCCAGCCGCTGCGCGAGGGTGGTGCGTTGCGCTATTCGCGGCGGCGGCATGGAGGGCCGGCCGTCATGCTCGCCGGCGGGAGCGTCGTGCGAGCCGGCGATCCCCTCGTCGAGCTGCACCTCGACAACCGTCGCTTCGCCGAGTTGACGGCCAGCGGCCGGAGCCCGCTCACGATCGTGCGCATGCTGCGTCAGGACCTCCGGCGGCTCGCCGCCCTCGTCGAGCAGGGTGACCTCGGTGCGGTCAGGGCGCTGCACGGCATCACGTTCGTCGCGGCCGCGAGCCC
>JBAPVZ010000547.1:0-2101 GCA_049283435.1 Candidatus Dormiibacterota bacterium | reverse complement strand
GCACCGACCTGAGCCGCACCAACATCGAGGCCGCGACCGAGACCGCGCGGCAGAGGGGGTTGGACGCTCTGGTGTCGTTCGAGGTCGGTGACGCGGAAGCCCTCCCCTACGACGGAAGCTTCGATGCCGTCATCTGCGAGTGTGCGTTCTGCACCTTCCCGGACAAGGCGGCCGCGGCGAGGAGCATGGCCCGCGCGGTACGACCGGGGGGGCGGCTCGGGTTCACCGATCTGATTCGCACCCGGCCCCTACCGCGAGAGCTCGACGGATTGCTCGCCTGGATCGCCTGCGTGGCCGATGCGCGGCCACCAGAGGAGTACCGCGATCACCTGGAGGCCGCCGGATTCAGGATCGAGGTGATCGAGGACCATCGTCCGGCACTCGTCGAGATGGTCCGCGCAATCCAGGGCAGGCTGCTCGGCGCCAAGATCATGGTCGAGATGAGGAAGGTCGCCCTGCCGGGCGTGGATCTGACCCAGGCGGGCAGGCTGGCGAGAGCAGCGCTGGCAGCCGTGCGAGACGGCACGCTGAGCTACGTCCTCCTCACCGGGCGGCGCGCATGATCGGCACGCGCCCGGCACGCGCGCTGGCGCTTGCCGTCGCGCTGAACAGCGCCAGTGCGGCGATCGAAGGTCGCTGGCACCTCGCGACGAGAACGCTCGGCCGGCACGCCTGGATCGCCCACGCCGGCGCTGTCGTGCCGGCGTGGGCCCATTTCCTCGAGGCGCTGCTGCGGTCACCCCGCTCGACCCACCCTCGCACGCGAGCGGCAGCGGTCCTGGGGCCGGTCCTCGAGAGCGCCGGCATCGGTCTCACCACGGTCGGATTCCGGCGCCTCGGCGTGGCGGCGGCCGTCAACGGGGATCTCTTCGGCCTGGTCGAGCGCCGACCGGTGCGGCCGGCCTGGGATTGGCTCCGCGATCCGATCTACGTCGGATACTCGCTGTGGTTGGCGGGCTGGGCGGTGCGCACCGGCCGCCCGCAGCTGCTGCCGGTCGCGGCCGAGATGCTGATCGTGCTCCTGGCCGAGGCACGCATCGAAGACTGGGCGGCGAGTCGTCTCCGCCGCCGGCCGCCTGCCTCAGCGGGCCTTGACCGCCGCCCTCGATCGTAGCCAGACGTACCAGGCGTCGAGCCCGTCGCCGCGCGTCGCCGAAAGCTGCAGGGACTCGATTCCCGGGTGGACCTGCTGCGCCCACTCGATGCATTGCGCGACGTCGAAGTCGACGTGGGGCGCCAGATCGATCTTGTTGACGATCATCAGATCGGCCGCACGGAACATGTGCGGGTATTTCAGCGGTTTGTCGGCGCCCTCGGTCACCGAGATGATCACGACCTTGCCCTGCTCGCCGAGGTCGAACAGCGCCGGGCAGACCAGATTGCCGACGTTCTCGACCAGCAGCACGGTGCCGGCCGCCGGGTCCAGGGTCCGTAAGCCGCCGGCGAGCATCTCGGCGTCGAGGTGGCAGCCGGCGCCGGTGTTGATCTGCACGACAGGCGCTCCCGTCGCTCGGATTCGCTCGCTGTCGAGCAGCGTCTCCTGATCGCCTTCGACGACGGCGATCGGGACCTCGCCCCCGAGGTCGCGAATCGTGCGCTCGAGCAGCGTGGTCTTGCCGGCGCCCGGCGAGCTCATGAGATTGACCGCGACGACCTCCCGAGCGGCCAGCCAACCGCGGTTGCGCTCGGCGAGACGGTCGTTCTTCGCCAGCAGCTGCTGCTCGAACTCGATCGTCCGCGTCGCGTGCGGCGGGGCTCCGTGCTCGTGGGTGTGCGAGTGGTCGTGCCCGTGGGCGTGCGAGTGCTCGTGTTCCGGCTCGAGACCGAGATGCGTGTGCGCACCCGAAACCGGGTCGATGATCGTGGTGTGTGCGCCGTCTGAGCAGCCACAGGTCGTGCACATGTCAGGCCACCTCCACTTCCTTGATGAGCAGCTCGGTTCCCGACGTGACCTGGAGGTCGGTGCTGCCGCAGTCACAGAGCAGAATCAGATCGGGCAGGGCACGGACGGCGCCGCAGGTCCGGCACCGGGCCGAGCCGGCCGGTTCGTCGATCTCCAGGCTGGCGCCTTCGAGCGGGGTTCCCGCGCTCACGATCTCGA
>JBAPVZ010000546.1:0-3602 GCA_049283435.1 Candidatus Dormiibacterota bacterium | reverse complement strand
CAGCCGGCCTCTGCGCGACGCTGCTCACGTTCGCGCTGAGTCATCTCGGGGCGACGGTGCTGTTCGCGCTGCCCGACGCGTGGCCGGCGCTCGGCGGCCCGTGGACGCTGGAGGCGCTCGGCTACGGCGTGCTGAGCGGCGTGCTGCTCGCGACGGCCGTGCTGGCCGTCGCACCACTCTCGCTCCTCATCGAGCCGCACGAGCTGCTCGGCGCGCTGCCGTCGGGCCTCGACCGGACGGGGGCCGCGCTGTCCGCGTCGCTGAACCTGGTCCCGGCGATCGCGCGCAGCGTCCGTGCGACGGCCGAGGCGCAGCGCTTGCGGGGCTGGCGTCCGGGTGGTCCACGCTCCTGGGGCGAGGTCGTCGTGCCGGTCGTGCTGACCTCGATCGAGGATTCGATCCAGCTCGCGGAGGCGATGGAGGCGCGGGGCTACGCCTCGGGCCGCCGCACTCGCTATCGCGCCGAGTCGTGGAATGCCGCGGATCTGGTCGTTGCCCTGTCGGGCGTGCTGGCCCTCGCGATCGTCGTCGCCCTGCGTCTGAGCGGGGTCATGCCCGACTGGCAACCCTATCCGACGCTCTCGCTGCCGGGACCGCCCCCGCTCGAGGTGCTCCCGGCAGTGCTTCTGCTCCTACCCCTCTGGCGATGGCGACGATCTCGATCGACGAGCTGACCTATGCGTACCCGGGCGCCGGCGTCCCGGCGCTGCGCCGCGCGTCGGTCGCGTTCGAGCCCGGGCTGACGGTCGTCGTCGGCGCCTCGGGCAGCGGCAAGTCGACGCTCCTGCGGCTCTGCAACGGGCTCGTGCCGCATCTGCACGGAGGTCGCATCAGCGGCCGCGCCGTGGTCGGCGGCCTCGACGTGCTGCGCACGCCGACCCGGCGGCTGGCCCACCAGGTCGGGTTCGTCTTCCAGGACCTGGAGGCGCAGGCCGTGTTCGATCTCGTCGACCGCGAGGTCGCATTCGGGCTCGAGAACCTCGGCGTGGAGGCCGGCGCGATGCCCGGCCGCGTCGAGGAGGCGCTGGATCGGGTCGGCGCGCTCGGGCTCCGCGGCCGCCGCCTGACGACGCTCTCGGGCGGCGAGCGGCAGCGGGTCGCCATCGCTTCCGCACTGGTGCTGCGGCCATCCTGCCTCGTTCTCGACGAGCCGACCTCGCAGCTCGACCCGGCCGGTGCCGATCTGGTCGTCGACGCCTGCCTCGACCTCGCTCGGGAGGGGCACACGGTCGTCGCCGCCGAGCACCGTCTGGAACGGCTGCTCCCGGCGGCGGATCGCCTCGCGGTCGTCACCGGCGCCCACGTGATCGCGGGGCCGCCGCGCGCGCTCGTGCACCTCGCACCGACGCAGCCGCCGCTCGTCGAGCTCGGGCTCCGCCTCGGGTGGCAGCCGCTGGCCCTGTCGCCGGCGGAGCTGGATGGTCGCCTGCCGGTGGTGCGACCGATCGCTCGACCGCATGCCCGCCCGGCGCGCGAAGCCGCCGTGCAGGTCGTCTCCGGGACCGTCGCTGCCGGTGCCGAGGTGCTGCTGGAAGGAGTCGACCTGACCGTCGGCACCGGCGAGGTGGTCTGCCTGATGGGTCCCAACGGTGGCGGCAAGACGACGCTGCTGCGGGTGCTCGCCGGCCTCGTCAGGCCCCGGTCGGGACGCGTCGAGCGCCGCGCGGGCCGCGTCGCCTACCTGCCGCAGCGCCCGGACGTGCTGCTCCACCAGCCGACGGTGCGAGCGGAGATCGCGCTCACGCTGCGGCGCGCGCGGGAGAACGAGCCGGCCGATCGGGTGCTCGCGACGCTCGGCCTCACGGCCGTCGCCGACCAGTTTCCGCGCGACCTCTCGACCGGCCAGCGCCAGCGTGTCGGGATCGGCGCCGTGCTCGCCGGCGCCCCCGCGCTCGCCCTGCTCGACGAGCCGACGCGAGGCATCGACGCGGCCGCCTCTCGCGCCCTCCGCGCGGTCCTGAGCGAGCTGCGGGAGCGGGGGACGGCGATCGTGCTCGCGACGCACGACGCCGATCTCGCCGCCTACGTCGCCGATCGCATCGTGCGGGTCGGGGAGGGCCGGGTCGTCGAGCTCGGTCCGCCCGACCTCGCGCTGGCGGGCGAACGGCCGCTGGCGACCCAGCTCGGCCGGCTCTACCCGAACGGCCCGGTGACCGTCGACGGCGTGCTCGGAGCTCGGGCATGAGGATCTGGCTGCTCTCGCTCCCGGGCCTGCTGCTGTTCGGCTGGCCGCTCCTCGGCGGTGTGGTGCCGGCCGACGCGCCCGCCTACGCGATCGCGCTCGGTTGCATGCTCGTGCTGCTCGTCGGCGAGCTCGGCGCCCGCCAGCTCGACAGCCGGCGCCTCGCGCTGCTCGCCGCTCTCGCCGCGATCGACGCCGGCCTCCGCCTCGCCGTCGTCATCGGCATCGGCGGGTTCAGCCCCGTCTTCTTCCTCATTCTGTGCGCGGGCTGGATCTTCGGTCCGTCGTACGGCTTCCTGGTCGGCTCCTTCTCGCTCTTCGTCTCCGCCTTCGTGACCGGAGGCGTCGGTCCCTGGCTTCCGTATCAGATGCTCGCGGCCGGGTGGGTCGGCACGCTGGCCGGGCTCGGCGGCTGGCTGGTCGGCCGGCTGGCCGCCGGCCGGGGGCGATCCGGCTGGCGCCCCAGCCTCGTCGATCTCGTCGCGCTCGCGCTGGTCGGTGTCGTGACCGGGTTCCTGTTCGGCGCGCTGACCGACATCCAGACGTGGACGACGGGCTACCAGGGCACCCCTGGGCTCGGCTGGTCGCCGGACCTGGCACCGGGTGCCGTCGTCGCGCACTTCGCGCGGTTCTACCTCGCGACGTCGCTCGCCTACGACACGTTCCGGGCGGTCGGGAATGCGCTCGCGGTCCTGCTCCTCGGACTGCCCGTCCTCGCCGGACTCGGCCGGCTCCGGGGCCGCCTGGTCGTGGAGATCGTCGCGCCGGACGCCTGGCCTCCGGAGGAAACGTAGAATCGCCGGGCACTCGCCCATGGACTACGTCGCGCTCGACCTCGAGACGACGGGCTTCGATCCGGCCCGTGACCGTGTGATCGAGGTCGGTGCGGTCGCGTTCGACGACCGGGGCCGAGTCGCCGATCGCCTCTCCAGCCTCGCCGACCCCGGCCGCGGGGTGCCCGACGCCGTGCTGCGCCTGACCGGCATCGACCCCCGCGCTCTGCCGAGCGCGCCGCCCGCCGCGCGCGTGCTGGAGCGCCTGGGGCGGTTCATGGAGGGGCGGTCGGCGGTCGGCCACGGCACTCGCCTCGAGGTCGGGTTCCTCGAGGCGGCCGGTCTCTGGCCGGCCGGCGCCGAGATGCTCGACACGCTGGATCTGGCGCGGATCCTGCTGCCGTCCGCCCCGAGCCACAGCCTCTCCGAGCTGTCGCACACGCTCGGGCTGGAGCAACCGAGTGCGCACCGGGCGTTCGACGACGCCGACGCGACCCGCCAGCTGCTCGAGCACCTGCGGGAGGTCGCGCGAGCGCTGCCGCCCTCCCTGCTGGAGCGGCTGCAGCGGCTGGCCGAGCCCTACCCCTGGCGCGTCGCGCGGTTCTTCGTCGACGAGGTGGCGCGACCGTCAGCGCCCGACCGCGAGC
>JBAPVZ010000545.1:0-1836 GCA_049283435.1 Candidatus Dormiibacterota bacterium | reverse complement strand
ACCTACTGGAGGCGGCCTGCGAGCTGGCCCTGCCGCCGCTCGGCCTGCTCGGCATGGCGCTCGTGCTCGGCTTCGCGGTGAGCGCCGGCCTAGCACTCCTGCACCTGGCCGCGCCGATCGCGCCGCTCCTCTGGGCGGCCGCCATCGCCGCGGTCGCGCTCTACGTCGTCGTCGGCCTCTGGGCCGCTCGAGCCGACGCGGCGACCTACCGCGCGTTGCTCGCGGCGCCGTTCTTCGTGCTGCGCAAGGCGCTCGTCTACGCCGGACTCCGGCGGTTCGACCCCGCCCGCTGGGACCGGACCGAGCGGACGGCGTCCCCGCAGCCCGCAATCGAGGTGGCGGGAGTACCCGTCCACGACGTGCGGATCGGCGAAGCGGCACGGCGACTCGTCGCCCGCAGCCTGGCGCGTCCCGCCACTCAGGCCTGTACGGTGAACCTCGACTTCCTGGTCCAGGCCCACCGCGACGACGAGGTCAGGGATCTGCTCCAGGCCAGCGTGCTCAACGTCGCCGACGGGACGCCCGTGCTCTGGCTGGCCCGGCTCGGCGGTCGCCGGCTCCCCGAGCGGGTGGCCGGCGTCGATCTCGTACCGCAGCTGGCGAAGGAGTGCGCCGCCCGCGACGCGAAGCTCTTCCTGCTCGGCGGTCAGGACGGCGCGGCCGCGGAGGCGGCCGAGCACCTGCGGGAGCTCGCGCCGGGGCTTCGCGTCACGACGCTCGAGCCACCGGCCGCGCCCCTCGGCGGCATGGACGACCGGGCGATCCTCGACGTGATCACCGACAACGGCGCCGACGTGCTGCTCGTCGCGTTCGGGCACCCGAAGCAGGAGCTCTGGATCTCGCGCAACCTGCACCGGCTGCCCGCCGGCGTCGCGATCGGGGTCGGCGGCTCGCTCGACCTGCTCGTCGGGCGCATGCCGCGGGCGCCGCGCTGGATGCAGCGCTCCGGGCTCGAGTGGTTCTGGCGGTTCTCGTGCGAGCCGCGGCGGCTGGCTCGGCGCTACTTCCTCGACGGTGCCTGGCTGCTGCGGACGCTGCCGGTCACGCTCTTCACCCGGCTCGGCGCCTGATCTGCTCCGGACCGCCGTCGGGCCGGGCGCGCGGGCCGAGCGCGGTACGTTGGGGCCGATGGACGCTGCTGAAGGACCTCGCCGTCTCTACCTCTTCCGTGCGCTTGAAGCATCACCGCCGGGCGGTGTCGAGATGGTCGCCGGCTCCTACCTGGTGACGATGGCCGGCGGGAGGCAGGTGCTCGTCGACACCGGGCCGCCGCGTGAGCTGCCCGGGCTCGACGCGCCGGTCACGAGCGTGCTCGACCAGCTCTCGGCGCTCGGACTCGGGCCCGATGACATCGGGATCGTCGTCTCGACCCACCTCGACTTCGACCACGCGGGCTGGCACGACGCGTTCCCGAACGCCGAGCACGTGATCCAGCGCGAGCACCTGGAGGTGGCGCGTGGCGGCCATCAACGATTCGCAGGCGGTCGCGAGCATTGGGGCGCGCCGGGCCTGCACTTCCGTGCCGTCGAGGGCGACACCGACCTGCTGCCCGGCTTCCGGCTCATCGCGACGCCGGGACACGTTCAGGGTCATCAGTCGGTCCTGCTGCGCCTGCCGAACACCGGCCCGGTGCTGCTCACGGTCGACGCGGTTTCGATGCAGCGGGACTTTTCGGCCGAGCGGGTCGCGTCGCCGATGGACGAGAACGAGGAGCAGCTGCGCGAGAGCACGCGCAAGCTCCTCGAGATCGTCGACCGCGAGGGAGTGACCATGACGATCCACCACCACGACGCCGCGCAGTGGCGCTCGCTGAAGGTCGCGCCCGAGTTCTACGAC
>JBAPVZ010000544.1:0-1500 GCA_049283435.1 Candidatus Dormiibacterota bacterium | reverse complement strand
GTCGCGGACCGCCAGAGCAGCTAACCCCCTACCTGGCCGCGGCGGCAGCGATCGCCTCCGGCCGGCATCGAGTGGCCACCCTTGACCGCACGTCCGGCGGACTGACAGGATGACCGGGCAGGTGGAGGCGCGCCAGGGAGGTGTCGAGTGGTGGGTGACGAGATCCGGCAGATCGAGGTCGTACCGGACGATTACAGCTACGTGTTCAACCCCTACCGGGAGCCGATCGCGAGAGTCAGGCCGGGCGATCGGGTGAGCATCCACTGTAACGACGCGTTCGAGAGCCGGATTCGCAGCCCCGAGGAACTCCCGGCCAACGCGCTGGCCGGAGCCAAGTTCCTGAACCCTCAGACCGGGCCTATCCACATCGAGGGCGCCGAACCCGGCGACACCCTGGCAGTCAGGATCGAGAGCATTCAGCCGACGCGGGACTTCGCGGTCAGCTGTCTGATCCCCTACTTCGGCGGACTCACCTCGACGACGACGACCCGCACGCTGCAGCCGCCGCTCCCGGAGCGGGTCTGGATCTGGGCCCTGCGAGACGGCGTCCTCTTCAACGAACAGCTCGGAATCGAGCTTCCCTGGGACCCGTTCATGGGAACCTTCGCGGTCGCTCCCGACCTGGAGGCGATCACTGCTCTCGCGCCCGGGCCCTTCGGCGGCAACATGGACGTGCCCGAGGTCCGTCCCGGCAACACCGTCTACTTCCCCGTCTGGAACGAGGGAGCGCTGTTCTATACGGGCGACGCACACGCCCGTCAGGGCCAGGGTGAGCTCTGCGGGGTGGCATGCGAGATCACCGCGAGGGTCACGGTTGTGTTCGAGGTCGTCAAAGGGAGGTCGATCGAATGGCCGCGGATCGAGTCTGCCGACAGGATCATGGTCGTCGGGAGCGCCAAGCCGATGGAGGATGCGGCCCGGATCGCCAACACTGAGCTGGTCCTGTGGCTGGAGGCCGACTACGGCATGGACCGCTGGGACGCCTACCAGCTCCTGACGCAGGCGGGGGGGCTGTCGGTCGGGAACATGGTCGACACGGCCTATTCGCTGGTGGCCTCGATCGAGAAACGCTACCTGCCGACCGGTCGGTGATGCGCCGCCGGAGGGCCTAAACCGGCGAAAGCGGCTTCCGGGTGCGGATGTCGGCGGCGAGCGATAGCGATCCAATGCCCGCGGGCACGTGGCGATCCCGCGGGCGGGTTGCCGGCGGCCCAGGCGCCCAGGCGTACGAGGTCTCGAGCAGGCGTAAGCGCCAACCCTGCGCCAGCTCGATGCCATGCCCGTCCGCGCCGGCAGGTGGTCGTCACACTCGTGCAGGACTGTCACGGCCACTACGGAGCTGGATCGGCGTGCGGCGCATTGATCGGTACGACGGTCGGTCAACGAGTCGACCATGCGCGGCGGGCGAGCTGAATCAGCTCCGTCCGGGACTGCAGCCGCAGCTTGCTCAGGATGTTGGCAACGTAGGCCGCGACCGTGCGCCGCGAAAGCGCCATACGC